>JABXHZ010000049.1 GCA_013373335.1 Cyclobacteriaceae bacterium
TGATGGTTGGCGCCACACTTGCGGCAAGCTGTGCCTTTATGCTTCCCGTAGCCACACCTCCGAATGCTGTGGTTTTTGGATCGGGTTATTTGAAAATGAATGACATGGTCAAAGCCGGTTTTTGGTTGAATATTTTATCAATTCTAATCGTCACGCTGCTCGTATATTTCTTACTTCCTTCCCTCTGGAATATTGATCTGCAAGCGAATCCATTTTAAGGAAAAACCTACTACCATTCTTTTTTAAACATTCTATCCCAAAATCCCAGCTTTTCATCCCAATAAATTGGGCTTGAAGTAGCGCTCCGTTAATGTTGTCAAAAAAAGCAACCCTATGAAACGAACTGCTTCTATACCCAAACAGCATAAAGGCTTTTATTTTCTTCTTTTGGTTGCTATGATTTATCACCTTATTTCCATTTTGACTCTTATTTAACAGATGAAGACGAAAAGTTTTGATTTCCGACAGATTGAATGGTGGATTACCACTTTATTATTTGTCAGCATTGTACTCTTTAACCTCACCTCCATCAATTCTTACAGGTGGTTGTCAAGCGGTTCCCCTTCTTATGCCAAAATATTCATCCCCACAGCCCTGTATGTGACGTTTTACATCTTTCACATGCGCCTGATTCCTAATTATCTTAGAACGAAAAAAATCTGGCCTCTTTTGGGATTTGGATTCTTAACCCTGGGATTAGGTTTTCTTTTTTCATCTATATTGACCATATCCCTTAATTCATCCAGTTTCGAGAATCTATTTCAGCTTTATCTGGGTGTAATTTTTCTTTACATCAGTCATCAAATAGGAAGCTTGGTTCTCAAAGGGATGTTCACTCCTCCCCGATTTTCAAATTATTTTTTCTACAACCTCACCCGACTGATTATAACATTTATAGTCATGATTTTCTTCCTCTTTTTGGGACAGAAAACAATTGTAGGAGATGCTGTATTGATCGTTTTTTTAATTTTTCTTCCAGTAATTCTCGGGATCGTTACTTACAATTTTTTCCTTATCTATGGAAAAAGGAAGGCTGGAAAAAAACGCCAAGCCAACTGGTTTACAGCAATTTTATTGATTGCAGTATTTATGACATTCGTGATTATTTCTGCGGCAAATAATGCAGAAGAACTTATTTTAATTGGATTCTTGATAAATGGAATTATTCTATTGATAATCATCCCTTTATCAAATTTAATCTTTAAGAAATATGAATCCATGACGGGCCAAATTTTAAACCTGACTACTGAGGTAAATCAGGGAAATGCCAATTTGGATTTTTTGCGTTCTCAGATTAATCCCCACTTCCTATTTAATGCATTAAATACCTTGTATGCAAGTGCTCTTCTCGAAAACGCAGAGAAGACTTCCGATGGGATACAGAAGTTGGGTGATATGATGCGCTTCATGTTGCATGAAAATCAACAAGCAAAAATTCCTCTTTCCCGAGAAATCGATTATTTAAGGAATTACATTGACCTGCAAATGCTTCGTTTTGGCTCCCAATCCAATTTAGAGGTGGACTTTCAGATTAATGACGATTCTTGTCAGGGGATGATTGCTCCTATGCTCTTGATTCCTTTCTTGGAAAATGCCTTCAAACATGGAATATCCGCAAAAGAAAAATCCTGGATCCGAATGAATCTGCGATGCATTTCCGGTTCGGTTCATTTGGATTTAGTAAACAGCGTCCATTCATCGAAATCAAAGGAAAAATCAGAAGAATCCTCAGGAATCGGTTTGGATAATGTCAAAAAGCGTCTGAATTTAGTTTATCCCAACAGACATCAATTAAATATCATTTCAAATGATACAGATTTCTTTGTCCACTTTTCAGTTCAAATTCATTAATCTATGATCCAAGCAATCGCAATAGATGATGAATCCTTTGCCCTTGAAGTGATCAAATCCCATGCGGCCAAAGTCCCTTTTATTGAGCTTCAAGCCACATTTACTAATGCAATTGAAGGAATGGAATACTTGAAAGAGCATTCCATTCCTTTACTTTTTCTAGATATCAATATGCCGGATATCTCCGGAATTGATTTGGTACAATTGCTCCCAAAAGGTACCGAAGTGATATTTACTACCGCCTATTCAGATTATGCAGTTAAGGGATTTGACTTGGATGCCATGGACTATTTGTTGAAGCCATTTAGCTTTCCAAGATTTTTAAAAGCTTGTCAAAAAGCCCGGGACTGGATTTCTACTCATTCAGAAGAGGAAGTTTGGATATTTATAAAAACCAATGAAGGGCAAGTCCGGGTTGATTTTTCTGATTTACTGTTTTGCGAATCAAAGGGGAATTATGTGAATTTTCAGACTTTGGAAGCTTGTTTTCAAACTCGAATGACGCTTCAGGAAGTCGAAAAAATGCTTCCTCCCTATTTTATCCGAACCCACCGTTCTTTCCTAGCCAATAAAAATCATATTAAGGTTGCTGAAAAGCACCAACTGCGCTTGGGAAAATTCGCTGTTCCAATCAGTTCTTCCTATACCGAAGAGGTATTCGAAAAAATCAACTTGGATTAAGAAACAGTTAAAATAGCCTCTATGAATTCCTTTCTGTATTCTTGAGGAGTCTGATTCATTCTTTCTTTAAATAATCGGTTAAAGTTTGAGAGAGTAAAAAATCCACACTCATAGGCCACTTCACTGATATTCAGGTCAGATTCATGTAATAATTTACAAGCATGGGAAATTCGAACTTCTGTCAAGAACTCTGAAAATGTTTTGTTAACCCGGGATTTGAAATATCTACTAAAAGCTGATTGTGAAAGATTTGAAATTCGAGCAGCTTCTTTCAGACTGACCTTTCCTTGAAAATTCTGCATCACATATTCATAGACTAATCCCATTCTGTCCTTTTCCGATTCCTTGTTGGAATTGATATATCCTGCATTTGTGATCAGTTTACAATCAGGTGAATCAACCATTAATTCCAGAATTTTTAAAAGTTGAATTATCCGCTGCGTTCCTTTCAAATGCAGCATTTCCTTCATCATTTGAGTGATTTTTTCATTTGTCTTTCCCCTAACCTCAATTCCCCTTTCAGACTTTTTCAGCATTTGGGCTATTCCTTCAAATTCTTCCAAAGAAAAAACCGATTCATTTAAAAAATTATCCGGAAGATAAATTACAATTCCATGAGTTATCAAACCGTTATTTGGATCATGATACTCCTTATCGTTCTTCCACAAATGTGGTAAATTGGGACCGGTAAAAACTAGATCACCTTCCCGAAAAGCCTGCATATGATCCCCAATAAAACGGGTACCTCTCCCCTTCAGAACAACAAATAATTGATACTCGGAATGAAAATGCCAGTTCACATCAAAAAATGGGGCAATCAATTCCTGAACAACGAATGCTTTATGCTGGGGAATGCGAGTCTTTTTTACCGGATTCTTCACTGTATCTTTTTATTTTTAAATTCAATATCATCACAAAATGATAAAATTCAGTCAGTTTTCAAATAAATACAGTGAGCATTAAACGTGAATTATATAGAATATAGCTTCCCCAAAAAGTATATCAGAATGATGACCCAATTTAATCTAAAATCACCCAGTTATTTCCTATTTCTGTTTCTTCTGCTAACTATCTCTTGTAGTAAGAAAAAGGAACCTTTCTTGTCCATGACTGAACCCCGAAGAGTGGAAATTTTAGTCCTTGGGCATGAAAGCGAGCATCATAATTCCGAAAAGTTGATGCTCCACTTAGGTATCCCCTTATTTCAAAAAGGGATTAACCTCACTTATACAACAGATCCTAAAGATCTTAATGATGAAGTATTGTACAATTATGATGGTTTGCTGATTTATGCAAATCATGATGAAATTACTTCTGAACAGGAAAAAGCCCTTAAAGACTACATTCAAAGCGGGAAAGCTTTGATACCTGTCCATAGTGCTTCCTGGTGTTTCCGAAATTCGGATTGGTATGTGGAAACCGTGGGAGGACAATTTAAATCCCATGAAGAAGGAAAATTCACCGCTGAAATAGTTGATCCATCCCACCCTATTATGCAGGGAATTGAGGAATTTGAAACTTGGGATGAAACCTATGTTCATTCTCAATTAAATCCAGATATGCATGTTTTGATGGAGCGGGTAGAAGGCGATCAAAGAGAACCCTATGCATGGACTTTGGAAGAAGGAAAAGGACGGGTATTCTACACTGCCTATGGACATAATGAAGAAACTTGGAAGCAACCGGAATTTCAGGAACTGATTGCAAATGGAATTCTTTGGGCAGTTGGTGACCAAGTGAACCAACTTTTAGCAGATTATCAAATCCCTGTCCCTGAATTTCGTGATGCAGATATTCCGAATTATGAGCGGAGAGACCCAGCTCCACGCTATCAGCTACCGCTATCTCCTGAGGAAAGCATGAAAACCGTACAGCTTCCTGTAGGATTCGAAATGACACTTTTTGCTTCCGAACCGATGATCATCAATCCTATGTCTATGACTTGGGATGAAAGAGGAAGACTTTATGTAATTGAAACAGTCGATTACCCGAATGAGGTAAGAACTGAAGGAGGAAATGACAAAATCAAAATTCTAGAAGATACTGATGGAGACGGCAAAGCTGATAAGGTGACCGTTTTTGCAGATAATTTGAACATCCCAACTTCAATCATGGCTGTCAATGGAGGAATTTTAATATCCATGGCTCCTGATTTTGTTTTTCTAAAAGATACCGATGGAGACGATGTAGCGGATGTCCGAGAAGTCATTATGACTGGCTGGGGAAAAAGCGATACGCACGCAGGTCCATCCAATCTCAAATATGGATTTGATAATAAAATTTGGGGTGTTTTAGGATACTCTGGATTCAGAGGTAACGTCAGTGGAGAGGAGCATTCTTTCGGGCAGGGTGTTTACCGCTTCAAGCCGAATGGGGAAAACCTTGAATACCTAGGTAATACTTCTAACAATACTTGGGGTTTGGCTTTCACAGAAGACTTTGAAACCTTTATTTCCACTGCAAACGGACAGCACAGTGTGTATTTTTCCATGGAAAATAAATATGTGAAGCGTCCGGTCTTCCAAGGTTCAGCCAATACCGTTCATGGTATCGACAGTCACTACGATATGCCTCACCTGACCCCTTTCCTTCGTCAAGTGGATTGGCATGGAGGCTACACGGCAGCTGCAGGACATTATTTCTACACTGCAAGAAGCTTTCCGGAGAAATTCTGGAATCGAATTGCTTTCGTAGCTGAGCCTACCGGCCGAGTACTTCACAATGCAATCATCGAATCAGATGGATCTGGATATACCGAGAAGAATGGATTCAATATTTTGGCTAGTTCGGACGAATGGTTCTCCCCTGTTCATGCGGAAGTAGGTCCGGATGGTGCCCTTTGGGTGGCCGATTGGTATAATTTCATTATTCAGCACAATCCTACTCCTCGTGGATTTGAAAATGGAGCTGGAAACGCCTATATCAATCCACTGCGAGATAGCAAACACGGTAGAATTTACCGAATCAGTTATAAAGGTGAAGAAGATTCAAAGACCTTTGATTTGAAAGATGCGGATGCAGCAACTTTGATCGAAGCCTTAAAAAGTGACAACCTCTTTTGGAGAATGACTGCTCAGCGGTTGATTGTCGAAAAACAGGATCATTCTGTTGTTGAAGACTTGTATAGCATCATTCAAAATCAGGAAGTAGACAAAGTTGGCCTAAATGGACCTGCAGTTAATGCACTTTGGACACTTCATGGCTTGGGAGAATTAGATGGACAAAATGATATAGCAATTCGAGTAGTTGAAAGAGCGCTAAATCATCCATCTGCATCTGTTCGGAAAAATGCACTCCGTGTTTTGCCAAGAACTGATTCGACTTTAAAAGCAATTCTAGCGTCTAATGTTGTCAACGACTCTGATTTGCATACCAGAAAAGAGGCATTTTTGGCGATTTCTGATATGCCATTCTCTGAAGATGCGGCAAAAATGTTAGTCGAAGTTGCAAAAAATGAAGAAAATGGACAGGATGCTTATTTACCGCAAGCAATTTTTGCGGCTGTAATATCTCATCCAACTGAATTTGCCAAGCGGGATAACACCACTGCACTTCAGGCTTCAGGAGACTCTGAGTTGTCTTTGGCAGATCGAATCAGTAGAAGCTTGGTGGCCGAGCAGTATCCATTGGATTCAAGAAACTCCATCCTCTTTCCTCCGGACATAGCTGGAAAAGAGATTTCAATTCGGATGATCGTTTCCAAAGGCAATAATCCAATGGATGGAATTTTGGTAGCTTCTGGCAACAACACGAATGGGTACAGTTTGTACATCTTTGAGGATGCTCTTCACTTTGCAGTAGCACAGGATGAAAAATTGACAATCATCAGTACCAAAAAACCACTTCCTGATGAGCAATTCATCATTGATGCCACCTTGGTGGAAGATGGAAGCATGAGTTTGAAAATTAACGGTGAAGAAATTGGCAAAGCCAAAACCAAAGGTCTATTCACTGCAGAACTTTCTCCTAGAAGAATTCGTGTAGGCCAAAATGATTCTAGAAATCAAGTTGGAAAATATGTGGGAGGCTGGATGTTCTCAGGAAGAATAAGCAACAAATCTTCCTTGGCCTTGAAAAAGCCAGGAACAGATCTCTCTGAAGATTCAGATAACGTTGCCACCGTTTCAGCCAATGGAAGTTCGATTGTCAAGCTAGCTGTCATCCCACACGAGATGAAATATGACAAGACCACTTTTACGGTAAAGGCTGGTTCACAGGTAACCATCGACTTTGAAAACCCTGATTTCATGCAGCACAATCTAGTTATCGGTCAAAAAGGCTCGATGGAAATTATTGGAGAAGCTGCAGATGCCTTGGCCAGAGATCCGAAAGGTGCTGAGCAAAATTATGTGCCTAAAATACCGCAAGTCATAGCCGCCACTAGGTTGGTAGATCCAGAAGGAAGGGAATCCCTAGTATTTGTCGCTCCAACAGAGCCAGGAGAATATCCTTTTGTATGTACAGTTCCGGGACACTGGAGAATGATGAATGGAATTATGAAGGTTGAATAGGTATGGCTTTGGATGTAACATTTGGAGTAAGTACCTGGCTTTGGACCTCGCCTTTCAATAAGGAAACTGTTTCACTATTTCCAAAAATCAAGTCATTTGGCTATGATGCAGTGGAAATTCCTATTGAAGATCCTGCGCTTATTGATTTGAAATTGGTGAAGGATGCGTTGGAAACCAACGGGCTTAAGCCTGTCATTTGTGGTGCTTTTGGCCCTACAAGGGATTTTACCCATGAAGACCCAGCATTCCATCAGACTTGCTTTGATTATTTGGATTCCTGCTTTGAAATAGCAGCCGAATTGGGAGCTGGATTTGTAGCAGGTCCAATGTACTCTGCGGTCGGGAAGGCCCGATTGATTTCAGCTGAACAACGAAAAGTAGAATGGGAACTGGCAGTTCAAAATCTACGAAAAGTATGTAACCGAGCTGGTGAATTTGGTTTGGAAATCGCATTGGAAACCCTCAATCGGTTTGAAACAGACCTGATCAATACAGCAGAGGAATTGATGCAATTGATTGAGGATATTAATGAACCTCAGGCAAAAGCCCTATTGGATGGATTTCATGTAAGTATTGAAGAACCAAGTATAGAAGAAGCTATTCGGTTGGTAGGTGATAAATTAATCCATGTGCAGGTTTCTGAAAATTATAGGGGTACTCCAGGAACTGGTCAAACCAATTGGGCAGCTTGGAAAAGAGGCTTAGAAGGAATAGGCTACACAGGAACAATTTCTATTGAAAGCTTCACTCCCAACGTGAAAGAATTAGCGGGAGCCGTTTGCATTTGGAAACCTTTGGCACCAAGTCAAGATAGCTTTGCCCAAGAAGGATTAAAATTCCTGAAAAAATGGGCTGAAGAGTAAGTTAAAGATCAATATTAATCTTGTCAGCTCAAGTGGATTTGAGGACTCTTCAATTTCGCTCAGTTTGACAACTTATAAAATTTGAAAACCCAAAATAATTTTAAACAATGAGTAAAAAACCAATAAACATTGCAATCATTGGATTGGGCTTTGGGGCTGAATTCATTCCCATTTACCAAAAGCATCCTTTAGCAAATATGTACGCTGTTTGCCAACGTAATAAGGAAAAAGCAGAGGCAATTGGAAAAGCTTTTGGAATTGAAAAGGTATATACTGATTATGATGAGTTGCTTAAAGATCCAAATATTGACGCGGTTCATATTAATACACCGATTCAAAACCATGCCGAGCAATCCATCAAGGCACTAAAAGCTGGAAAGCATGTAGCCTGTACCGTGCCAATGGCCACCACGGTTGAAGAGTGTAGACAAATCGTTGAGCTTACCGAACAAACAGGCCTTTCCTACATGATGATGGAGACAGTGATTTATAGCCGGGAATTTCTTTTTGTGAAAGAACTCTATGAAAAGGGTGAATTGGGTAAAATCCAATTCCTACGCGCTTCTCATCAGCAGGAAATGGCTGGATGGCCAGGTTATTGGGAAGGGCTCCCTCCGATGCACTATGCTACACACTGTGTGGGGCCAGTATTGGCTTTACCCAAAGGTGAAGCAGAGTATGTTTCCTGCTTGGGTTCAGGTAGAATTGATGAAAACCTAATATCCAAGTACGGATCTCCTTTTGCCATTGAGACTTGCCATATCAAATTAAAGGACTCTGATTTGGCCGCAGAAGTAACCCGTTCTCTATTTAATACCGCAAGACAATACAGAGAAAGCTTCGATGTATATGGTTCAAAAAAATCTTTTGAATGGACCTTGATCGAACATGAGGATTCTGTAATCCACACAGGAGAAGTTCCTGAGCGAATTAAAATCCCAGACTATGCTCATCTACTTCCGGAAGGGATTCAGAGGTTTACAACTCAGGGAGTTTATGATTCAGATGAAAACCAACACTTATCATTTATTCAAGGTTCTGGACACGGAGGTTCCCATCCTCACTTAGTACATGAATTCCTAACTGCCTTGGATGAAGGTCGTGATCCTTATCCAAATGCGAGACAATCGGCTAATATTACCTGCGTAGGAATTCTGGCTCATGAATCTGCAATGGAAGGTGGCAAAATCAAGTATCTACCAGAATTTACACTTAGCAAAAAATAAACCTATTTACCTATTGTTTCTAAAGCCGATCTTTTGGATCGGCTTTTTTATTGCCTGTTACTCATAAAAGAGAAAGCAGAACTTAGGTAGAATTTTAAAAAGAATGAATACGAGAAGCTATTCTTATTACAAAATTATTTGCGAGTAATTTGGAACTTCTATCACATAAGACCCAAGTTTTTACAATTATTTTCCAACTTAAAATCTGTAAATAAATAAATAGCCAAAATTCTAATGAGAAGAAAAGATCGCCTAACACTTTCATTGGCCATCCTCTTGTCAATCCTCCTCAGCCTTTCTTATTCAGATGCGGAAGCACGCAAAATCAAAACTCAGTTTTGGTTTAATTATGCGCTGAAAGCCCCCATCAACCAAAAAATTTCTCTAGGTGGAGATATTGGTTCGAGAGGTTTGATCTCTAATCCTCATTGGAATCAGTTCCTGGTAAGACCTACTCTTACTTACAAGTTTACAGACAAATTGAGTCTATCTGGAGCCGTTGCCTGGTTTGGAACCTACTTTAATGAACAAAATAGTCTTCAGGAATACCGGTTACATCAGGGGGTAACATTTAAAGCTCCTGATCTAGGGATAATTGGTTTTTTTTATCGATTTCGAATCGAAGAACGCTTTTTCTTTCTTTCAGATAATTCAGGAAACACTTTCAATGTTCGCATCCGTGGACTAATTGGCGTTAACACAAAAGATATAACCTGGCTGGGCTCCAAAAGACCTATTTTTCTGCAGTCTATGGTCGAGGGCTTTCAAACAATAGATAAAAATGCTACTAATGAATTATTTGTCAATCAGACAAGAGTTCACCTTGCGATCGGACATAAAATTTCAAAACAGTTCCGCTACGAATTCCATTACATTGCCCAGCGTTCCCGTGTATTTAATGAGGAAGGTGATAGAGCAGCTCAAAATGTCTTGCGTCTCCGTTTATTTCATCGGTTGAATTAAATATCATGGAGGACATAAAATAAAAAAACCACCTATTTCTAGGTGGTTTTTTGAGCCCCTTGCCGGGATCGCCCCGATACCTATCGGGGCAGCAGACCTACTGATTACAAGCTGTATTTTTCAAGTAACCTAACCA
>JABXHZ010000138.1 GCA_013373335.1 Cyclobacteriaceae bacterium
AAGCTGAATGCTACATATTTAAATGAACTGATTTGGCGGGAATTTTACATGACCATTTTAGCCTTCAACCCCCAAGTGTTGGATCGGGCATTTAAGCCTGCCTATGATCGGATTCCATGGCGAAATAATGAAAAGGAATTTGAAGCTTGGTGTCAGGGAAAGACAGGCTATCCCATAGTTGATGCAGGCATGCGTGAATTGAATGCCACAGGATACATGCATAATCGAGTCCGAATGATTGTTGCATCTTTTCTGACCAAACATTTGTTGATTGACTGGCGCTGGGGAGAGGCTTATTTTGCAAGAAAACTATTGGACTTTGAATTAGCATCCAATAATGGGGGCTGGCAATGGGCCGCCGGTACAGGAACCGATGCACAGCCATATTTTCGGGTTTTCAATCCCGAATCCCAAACCGAAAAGTTTGACAAAGATCTAAAATATATCAAAAAATGGATACCGGAATTGGGAACTGATAAGTATCCAAAACCTATTGTAGATCATAAATTTGCAAGGCAACGAGCAATTGACACCTATAAAGAAGCATTAAACTCATGAACATTGGTGATCGCGTCAGACTGCTTCACGGAAAGGAAGAGGGCATCATTAAGCGAATTTCTTCCAGTGGAAGAATTGAAGTAGAAATTGAGGATGGATTTATCATACCCGCCTTGAAATCGGAGGCTGTAGTAATTCATGCGGCAGAATCCACCTTCTTTGGAGAAAAGGAAAAACAGTCCCAGGAAGATGAAATTCCAAGCCCTATCTCTGCTCCCAAGGATCAGGGAATCTATTTGGCTTTTATCCCCATCAATGATCAAAACCTCAGTCTTTATTTGATCAATGATAGTAATATGGACTATTTATGTCATGCTTCTGAAGTTTACGGTTCCAATCAACGAACGCTTTTTGCAGAGCAATTGAAATCTGGGGATGCGAAAAAATTTGACGATAGGCTAATCAAAGAAATGAATGACTGGCCATCATTTTTACTTCGATTTCTTCCAATACAGACAAAATTGGAGAAGGCAAAACCCCCATTTGAAAGACAAATTAAAATTAAACCTACCCAGTTCTTCAAGCATCTTTCAGAAATCCCCATCCTCAAAAAGCGTGGCTACAGCTTCCACCTTGAGCAGACTACCCAAGAGTTGGATATCCAAAAATTAAATCAAGAATTAGAGTCAATAAACCCCACTCCGTCCATTGAACCTATCCGAAAACCGGAAAAACGGGTGGATTTGCATATTGAGGAGCTTGTTCCAAACCCTGAAAATTTGAGTAATTCAGAAATGCTCCGAATCCAACTTCAGCATTTTGAAAAGACCTTAAACCAAGCAATCGCCTCAGGAATGCATGAAATCACTTTTGTTCACGGAATAGGAAATGGCGTACTTCGAAAAGAAATTCACAAGCGATTGAGTCAATTGACAAATATTCAGTACTTTCAAGACACGCAGAAAGATCAATGGGGCTATGGAGCCACTCTCGTTCGAATAACTTGACCCATGCAGACTAAAGTCTCCCGGATTTTTGAATTGTTTGAGAAAAACCAAAAGGAAGCCAAAAGTCTTTTTCTCGAACTCAGCAAACAAATTAAGTCCAAGAAAGCAGGATTGCTTTACGAGAAATTGGAATATTTGGAAATATTCGGAGAGCTTTTGGGTAAAATCCATTTTGAAAAGGAAGAGTTTGCTAATCAACTATTTAGAGATTTTCGGATTCTTCAAAAAGACCTCAAAAAAATCATTCGACTCAAAACTGTCGAAAACGGTCTGCAGAGTAGACAAAGTCTAAAAAATCAGACTTACAAAAGTTACGGTGAATTCTTAGCAGCACATAAAAAGGGCTTGCATACAGAAGCATTTGATCGAATTGTGGGCGGCACGCTTTCCAGATGGGAGAAATTAAATGAGGAAGTGAAAAATGGAAGCAATGGCCATAAACCCATCACCATTAACACAGCCATTCATCAGTTAGTTCATGAGGAACTGGAATTCTTTCATGTAGACTGGAAAAAAGGATTAGATAGTAAAGCATGCAAAGACATGGATGCAGGGCTTCGGAAAATCCTGCATTTGGAATTCATTCTGCAATACCTAGGATTCAACCACATCTTTGTACCAGCGATTCATGAGGAAATGGAACTTCTTCTTCAAGCTATTTCCAAATGGTACAACAATCACCTCGAGCTTCAATCACTTTCTCAATACCTCTCTGACAAAGAGCAGGTTTCCAAAAAATACTTGGATTGGATCAAGGACCTTCAGACCAAAAAGAAAAGCCTGTCTTCCAATGTGGAAAAACAGGCTCAAGAATTATTTCAAAAGATTTTGGATTGATCAAATAGCTTCCAAAGCTTTAGCAATGTCATTTTTTAAATCCTCTGCATCCTCGATTCCAACGCTTAATCGAATCAAGGAATCCACCAAGCCAACCTTTTCCCGCTCCGCTTTCGGAATACTGGCATGGGTCATAGTTGCTGGATGACCGCAAAGTGACTCTACTCCACCCAAAGATTCTGCAAGAGAAAATAGCTTAAAATTCTCCATTACTTTGATGGCATCCTCCAAACGATTTCCTACCAAGGTGAAGGAAATCATTCCGCCAAAATCACGCATCTGCTTTTTAGCAATGTCATGGTTAGGATGATCTTCAAATCCCGGCCAGTAAACTTTATCCACCTTTGGATGATTTTTCAAATACGCTGCGATGGTTTTTCCATTTTGAGAATGACGCTCCATTCGGATATGAAGGGTCTTGATCCCGCGCAAAACCAAGAAACAATCCTGAGGTCCAGGCGTAGCTCCAGAGGCATTTTGTAAGAAAACCAATCTTTCTGCTAGGGAATCATCATTTACAACCAAGGCACCCATTACCACATCAGAGTGTCCTCCCAAATACTTGGTCACAGAGTGCATTACAATGTCAGCTCCAAGATCCAGTGGATTTTGAAGAAATGGAGAGGCAAAGGTATTGTCCACTCCAAGCAAGACCCCATGATTCTTGGCTGTTTTTGCAACAGCTTCGATATCTATGATATTCATCATGGGATTAGTAGGCGTTTCAACCCATATCAATTTTGTGTTGGAATTAATCTTTTCTTCAATCGCATCCGTATCGGCCATCGGCACAAAATGAAATTTGATTCCGTAGGGTTCGAATACTTTGGTAAATAGTCTATAGGTACCCCCGTACAAATCATTCGTGCTGATGATTTCATCACCTGGCCTAAACAACTTCATTACTGCATCAATCGCACCCAAACCGGAAGAGAAACAAATTCCGTGTTTTCCATTTTCTAGTGCAGCCAAATTTTGCTGCAAGGCTGTTCGCGTAGGATTATGGGTACGAGAGTACTCATACCCCTTATGATCCCCCGGCGATCGCTGCACGTAGGTAGAAGTTTGATAAATAGGAGTCATAATTGCTCCTGTACTCGGATCTGGCTCCACACCTGCGTGGATCGCTTTAGTACCGAATTTCATAGATTTTCCGTGTATTTTGAGATTCTTACTATTCGTATCGAAATGAGCGGATTAAACTTGCTATACTTGCAAACAAGCCTTCCTTGAGGGAGTCCAAATATGACAAAAAAGGGCAGTTTTTTCAATCAATTTCTTCAATACCTCAAAAATCATCCTGCAGCAACCATAGCATGGGTTTGGGCGGTATCCTTACCCTTTCTTGGCAGCCTTTGGTTAGCAGGTAATTATGAGGGAATTCTAGAAAAAGAACCCTCAGGACTACCCGGATTCATAATGCTAGGGCTTCTCGCATCAGCAATTATGGGCTTAGCTTTATTGCCAACTACCCTTACAGCAGTATTTACAGGTTTTTGGTTGGGATGGGATGGGTTAATTTGGTTATTAGCAGCCTATTCTCTTGCGAATATCTTGGGCTATGCCGTTGGGAAATATCTGAATTTGAATTTTTTGGAATTCATCTCCAAAAAATCTCCTGAATTCTATCAGCAGCTAGAAAACAAAAAGAATAATTGGGGAGCTTTGATATTCTTTATCCGGATTAGCCCTGTGATCCCCTTTGCAATTTCCAACCTTCTGTTTGCTTCCCTTCAGGTACCACTTCGAAAAGTTCTGATGTATGGAATTCCCGGTATGCTACCCCGAACAATAATGGCTTTTTTAGCCGGAATTGTCGCCAGTGATTTTTTGGAGGCCCGAAAAAACCTCCAAGAACCCTGGCAAATCATCCTTCTTGTGTTACTTCTGGTAATTAGTATCTGGGGGATATGGATTAACTGGAAAAAATCAAAATCCTAGCGCAGAAGATACATTTTTCCATACCCCTGTCGGAAAGCCCGATCACCTGCAGAAGGGCGATGTTCCATAAACTGGCCATTTTTCCTTACAAGCACGCGGTAGATATACACCCCGTTTGCCAATTGATCTCCATATTCATCGCGGCCATCCCAGGCGTATTCGGTTATATTATTGCCAATCCGGATAGGTCCTAATTCTTCCTGCAAAATCTCTCTCACCACCCGGCCTGTCACTGTCATGATCTGGATTTTGATTTCATCCGGGATTTCGGCCCCCGTTAGGGTAAACACAAACCTGACGCTGGTACTGAATGGATTAGGATAAGGATAGAAATTCGTGATTTGAGATTCGTTAATGACTTCAAAGGTCACTTGATAGGGTTCAGGAGAATCTTCATTTTGAACCTTCAAGGTATAGGCTCCATCTTCCAAAGGCCCTGGCTGGAAAGAAACTCTGAAGTCCTGGTTTTCCGATGCAGGAATCCAAGTAAGCTTCGGGTCCGAGAAATTGATCCGCTCAAATTCGCAAGACTCACAATTCTTCTTTAAGAAAATATCTAGTCCCAAGGTATCCTTTTTGAAGACAATGGATTGATCATTTTTTAGGCTGGTATTGATCAAGACAGTTGGAGACACGATATCCCCATCCATAATGTAAATCCCGTCAAAATTGACATCAAGTAACGCTTGACTATCATCAGCCTCCACCTCAAAATAAACCCCCAAATCCTGTTGGTTATTCCGATAGGTCTGTTCTGGGAGAATCCTTGGATTGGCAAAAATCTGGACTTCAAAGCTTCCCGATTTGCCGATGGTGTTGAATTCTATCACATGGCTCAGGGATTCTCCTGCTTTCAAAGCAGGGAATTTTTTAGAATAATTCTCTACCACTCTTGTTCGAGTATTGGTAATCTTCCAATCCACCTGAATGGAATCCAGAAAATCTAAATGAGAAACATTGGTGAATTTGAAAGGAATTGTACCAACCTCTCCTTCTCGAAGCCGAGTACTCTCCGGATTAGGCTCAACTACAAGGGCTCCTTCCGGAACTCCTGTATAGTTCACCTGCCAAAAATTCAAATCCGCCGGATCTGTTGACTCCGGATCGTCCATCAAATACCTTAATCTCAAGTAAGGGTAATTATCCGAATTGATGAAGGAAAGATCTACTTGCTGATCTTTTATACCGCCAACTAATATTTCTTCCTCTCCTGTTTTGCTAATCCCGATGACATCAAAGCTTGTTAATTGTTCATCAATCCAAGGTCGGTCATTGATCTGCTGAATCATTCGCTCCCATTGACTAGACGGCCCAATTTGAGGAGTCACAATCACTCCTTCACTGATATAACCTTCTAATTCTGTCTTAAAACTTACTGTTTGCTGATTAGCAGGTAATTCAAAATCTGGATTTCCAATAATCTCCAGTGCTTCTCCAGGCTTCATCCCTTTTCTTCCATATAGAATATAAGGATCACCAGATTGGAGATTTCGGAGGGTTACTTCACTTGCTCCAAACTCTTTCAAACGAGCGTAAGCTTGGTCTGGCCAATCGTCAAAATTGACTCCTCCTACCGTAAATATGACCACATAATCTCCTTCTGGAACATTTTCGGTATAATCATCCAGCATCGTTCTTCCAGGAGCTACAATCCAAGCATTCCGAATGCTTTGAATTAATTGAGGCGGTCTACCACAAGATCGACTATCCAAAATATCAAAACCGGGAACAAGGACCGGTAAATAAGGTTGTAAGGTCTTTTGCTGGAAAGTGACTAAACCTAAAGATCCATTTGGACAGAGACGGCTATTGGCATTATTGACATTATCAATAATCTGAGGCACATCGTTTAAATAGAATTGTGTATTTCGGAACGAAAGCGTATCCACTTGAGCTCCTATGGTAAAAACCTCAAAGCCCAAATTTTGCTCCAAATATTTCCATTTAGAGACTGCTTCATCAATCCTTATATTTTCCAAAGAATTCTCCCCTAACTGAGAAAGTTCTCGCTGCGTCCATCCTTCAGGTCCATTTTGAATGAATGAAAAAGATGAACT
>JABXHZ010000024.1 GCA_013373335.1 Cyclobacteriaceae bacterium
AATTTCTCAAGATGATTTTGATCGAAAGTGTGGGCAAAAGGATTTAGAAGGACAGCTCTATCGTCAGATTTTCGATGAACTCAACAATCCTGAAATCCGGGAAGAAATTCATGCCCAATTTCCTAAAAAGTCCATCCATCGTCGAAATACCGGCTATGCAGTAGATGAATTATTAAAAGCAGAGTTTTTTGAAGGCAAGGAAAAATTCAACTTCTGCAAGCTCTTAGCAGGGTCTGAAGGGACTTTGGCCTTCACTACCGAAATCAAAATCAGCCTGGATCCGCTTCCTGATCCGGTAGAAATAGTAGTTGCAGCGCATTTTGAAAGTATCCATGAAAGCATGAAATCTGCCCAGGTAGCTATGAGGCATCCGGCTACGGCAGTGGAGCTGATGGATAAAATTATCCTCGACTGTACCAAGGAAAGTATTGAATATTCCAAAAACCGCTATTTCGTGGAGGGTGATCCTGAAGCGATCTTGATGATTGAATTTCGGGGAAAAACCTTGGAAGAAGCTATGGCAAAAGGGAAGGCATTAGTAGAAGATCTACAAAAAGAAAATCTAGGCTATGCCTATCCCATCATCGAACCGGAAAAAGTTGCTTCCGCTTGGGCGCTTAGAGCGGCGGGTTTAGGGCTTCTTGCAAATATTCCCGGCGATCCCAAAGCAGTAGCCTGTATCGAAGATACGGCGGTAGATATTGAGGATTTGGCTGATTACATCGATGAATTTGATCAGATGATGGTTGAATTCAATCAAAAGCCCGTTCATTATGCTCATGCGGGAGCCGGAGAAATTCATTTGCGTCCTGTATTAGATCTGAAAAAGAAAGAAGGAGTGGAGGATTTTTACAAGATATCCAAAGCTTCTGCGGAGTTGGTGAAAAAATATCAAGGCTCGCTTTCTGGAGAACATGGAGATGGCCGAGTGCGGGCGGAATTTATTCCGCTGATGGTTGGAGAGAAGAATTATGAGCTTTTCCGTCGAATCAAATATACCTGGGATCCAAAAAATATATTTAACCCAGGAAAAATTGTGGATGCTGCTCCCATGAACAAATTCCTCCGCTATGAGCCGGGAATGGAGACTCCAGAGCATAAGACACTTATCGATTTTTCCAATGTGGGTGGTATTCTCCGAATGGCAGAAAAGTGCAATGGTTCGGGAGACTGCCGAAAATTGCCAGGTTCGGGTGGAACCATGTGTCCTAGCTACATGGCTACTCGAAATGAAAAAGATACGGTTCGTGGTCGGGCAAATACACTACGGGAATTTTTGACCTTGGATAAAAAGGAGAATGCCTTTAACCATCCCGAGATCAAAGAAGCTTTGGATCTTTGTCTGAGTTGCAAAGGCTGTACTGCTGAATGTCCCTCCAATGTGGATATGGCCAGCATGAAGGCTGAATTTCTCTATCAATACCAAAAGACTAATGGTATTCCACTTCGCTCAAAAGCTTTTGCTTACATCAATGAGTTAAATGAATTGGGTTCAAAAGTACCCGGGATTGCCAATTTCTTCCTGAGCAATTCCCTGACGGGAAACCTGATGAAGAAGATTTTAAATGTCGCCCCAAGCCGAAATCTACCTGAAATCAGCCCGATCAGCTTGAGAAAATGGTATAAAAAGAATTATACATCTCTTCTTGGACCAGAAAAAGTCATCAAATCGGTATACTTCTTCGTGGATGAATTCACGAATCATAACGACACCCATATCGGGATTAAGGCGATTTCTCTTTTGAAAAAATTAGGGTATGACGTGAAAATGGTGGATCATGAAGAGAGCGGTCGCTCAGCCTTATCCAAAGGCCTCTTACCCAAAGCAAAAAAGCATGCAGAAGCCAATGTTCGGATTTTTGCAGATTTTATCGATGGAAATACTCCTTTGATTGGTTTGGAGCCATCGGCAATTTTGAGTTTCCGGGATGAATATCCTCGTATTGTTAGTCCTGAATTGGTATCTGCTGCAAAAAAACTCAAGTTTCATGTGAAGTTGATCGATGAGTTTTTAGGCCAAGAAATTGCCGCTGGAAATATCAAACCTGAGCAATTCACCTCCAAAACGCAGAAAATCAAATTACATGGTCATTGTCACCAAAAAGCACTTTCTTCGGTTTCCTGGACTCATAAAATTCTTTCTTTCCCTAGCAATTACTCAGTAGAGACTATTCCGAGTGGATGTTGTGGGATGGCGGGTTCTTTTGGATATGAAGCGGAACATTATGAGGTTTCTCAACAAGTAGGGGAATTGGTGTTGTTTCCGGCAGTAAGAAATGCAGAAGAAGATACGATTATCGCAGCACCTGGCACATCCTGCCGTCATCAGATCGTAGATGGAACGGGAAGAAAAGCCATACATCCGGTAGAGGTCCTTTGGGATGCTTTGGAGAAGTAGGTGTCAAGTAGAAAGCACGATGAACTAAGTACAAAGAATAAAGAAGCGGAAAAAAGAAGATTTTGATTTAGCCGAAGGTTTTGCGGAGTACAAATTCGGTGCAGCGTGCAGCAAGTCTTGCTGTGGCATTGTCCTGATCAAATCTTGGATTGAGTTCTACTATATCCATTGAAATCAGTTTTTTGCTTTTTGCGATCAATTCAAGGACTTTGAAAGCTTGTTCTGGGCTGAACCCCATAGGAGAAGGTGCAGAAACTCCCGGCGCAACTGCTGAAGAAAAACCATCTAAATCGATGCTTAGGTAAATCTTATTGACTGAATCCATAAAAGCGACCAATTGCTGTTCCATAAATTCCCAGCTTTTGGATTGAATTTCTTCCATAGTGAAGAATTTTGCTTGGACGGATTTGGCTATCTCAAAAAGTGATTTCGAATTTGCAGCTTCTTGGATTCCCCAAACTAGATAATTGAAATTTTCTGGGTATTCCTTTGCTAATTGGAAAAAGGGAGAGCCAGAATGTCCCTTTCCTTGTATTAAGGGTCTTAGATCAAAGTGAGCATCTAGATTGATGATCCCTAATTTTTCACCTTTTGGAAGCAAATATTTGAAAATACCTTTTCCGTGGGCGTAGGCTAAATCATGTCCACCCCCTAGAAGAATTGGAAAATGTTGATGAATTAATAAAGAATGAACGGTTTCAGTAATTTTTTCATGCGTAGACTCTAGGTCATTATTCATGGTGAGGATATTTCCATAATCAAGAATTGGCAATTCCTTTTCGAGATGATAGGCCGTATTGCCTAAGAATTTCCGAATCAAATCCGGACCATCTTTGGTGCCAGGTCTACCTTGATTTCTTCGCACCCCAACTTCCCCCGGATAACCGAGAATACCGATTTTTTTTCTAGGCTCCTGCCCGAATTGCAGATTTGATTTGTATTCAATCCATTGATGCCAATATTCTTTCTGTTCTGATTTTCTGCCTAACCAAATTTGAGGGTCCGGGTTTTGGTGAAGTGAATTCATATTACAAATTAGGAATTTGGTCAATAAGATGCTTTTCAACCAAATTTGGAAGGGTCACTTTTAGCCCTGGACTTCGATCCATCTCCCGTTGAATGGCTTCAAGCGAACCTGAATTTCTAGCCCATGCTCTTCGGGCAATCCCATTATTTACATCATAAAATAGCATGGATTCAAGCCTGTTCTCGGCTTCCTGTGTTCCATCTAGCACCATCCCGAAACCACCATTGATCACTTCTCCCCAGCCTACACCTCCTCCATTGTGAATAGAAACCCAAGTTGCACCCCGGAAACTATCTCCAATTACATTTTGAATCGCCATATCTGCTGTAAAACGGCTTCCATCATAAATATTACTCGTTTCCCGATATGGGGAATCTGTCCCGCTGACATCATGATGATCCCGTCCCAATACAACTGGGGCTGAAATTTCACCTGATGCAATTGCTTGATTAAAGGCTTTTGCGATTTTTATTCGACCTTCAGAATCTGCATAAAGTATTCTAGCTTGTGATCCTACCACCAATTTGTTGTTTTCAGCTTCTTCAATCCAGGTGATATTATCCTGCATTTGCTGCTGAATAGATGCAGGAGCAGTTGATTTGATTTCACGCAAAACTTTTTCTGCGATTTGGTCAGTTTTTTTCAAATCCTCAGATTTTCCAGAAGTACAAACCCAACGAAAGGGTCCAAATCCATAATCAAAACACATCGGACCCAGTATATCCTGCACATAACTTGGGTAGCGGAAGTCAATCCCATTTTCTGCCATCACATCAGCACCAGCTCGGGAGGCTTCCAAAAGAAAGGCATTGCCATAGTCAAAGAAATAAGTTCCTTTCGAAGTGTGACGATTGATGGATGCAGCATGTCTGCGTAGGGATTCCTGAACAGCTTTTTTGAATTGGGATGGGTTTTCGGCCATCATTTGATTGGCATCTTCAAAGGATAGACCAACAGGGTAGTAACCTCCCGCCCAGGGGTTGTGAAGTGAAGTTTGGTCTGAACCTAATTCTACGAGAATTTCTTCCTCATCAAAGCGCTCCCAAACATCCACGATGTTTCCTAGGTAGGCGATGGAAACAATCTCTTTTTTTGTCTTAGCATCTTTTACACGATCAACCAGTTCATCCAGGTCCTTAATCAATTCATCTACCCATCCTTGTTCATGTCTTTTTAAAGCGGCTGCGGGATTAACCTCTGCGCAAACAGTGATGCAACCGGCAATATTACCCGCTTTGGGTTGGGCCCCGCTCATGCCACCTAATCCTGCTGTGAGGAAAATCTTGCCATTTGGACTTGCTCCAGTTCCAAGTTTTTTTCGAAAGGCATTCATTACTGTGATGGTCGTACCATGGACAATTCCTTGCGGGCCGATGTACATGTAAGAGCCTGCAGTCATCTGTCCATATTGAGTAACGCCAAGGGCATTATATCGCTCCCAATCATCCTGTTTTGAATAATTGGGAATCATCATTCCATTTGTAACAATAACTCTTGGTGAATTAGGTGAGGAGGGGAAAAGTCCCATTGGATGACCAGAATACATATGGAGTGTTTGGTTCTCGGTCATTTCGGAGAGATATTTCATCGTAAGCAGGTATTGAGCCCAATTTTGAAATACTGCTCCGTTTCCTCCATAAGTGATTAATTCTTCCGGATGCTGAGCTACAGTAGGATCCAAATTGTTTTGAATCATCAACATGATGGCTGCCGCCTGTTTGGTTTTTGCAGGATAGTCATCAATAGGTCGGGCATACATCGGATAATCCGGCATAAATCGATACATGTAAATTCGACCATACTCCTGAAGTTCTTCTGCAAATTCCGGGGCTAACTCTGCATGCCAACTTGCAGGGAAATAACGTAAAGCATTGATTATGGCGAGTTTTTTTTCCTCACTGCTTAAGATTTCTTTTCGTTTAGGAGCATGAGAAAGCTTGGGATTCCGCTCTTTTTTTACCGGAAGCTTTTCTGGTATTCCTTGTATGATTTGGGCTCGAAAATCCATTTAAATGAAGTTTGGGTAATAGAGTGAATTTGATTAGAAATGAAGCATAGAATTTTTAGCTAGACTCTTTTGCCTCTTTTCCATACCATTTCTGGTTTCAATTTGCCTTGGTGGTAGAGGATTTCCCGGTAATCCGAAGTGGGGAATAAGACAAAGTCGGCAAGTTGACCCGGAACTAATTTTCCTCGATCCTGCAATCCCAAAGCAGCTGCCGCTCTGAAGGTGATTCCAGCGAAAACTTCAGCTGTACTCAGTTTTTCAAAAGTTGCAATAACACTAGCCTGGACCAATAAATCTCCCATCGGAGCAGAACCTGGATTCCAGTCAGATGCAATGGCAAGGCTTCCACCTTGATCAAGTATTTTTCTAGCAGGAGTGAAACCACAACCTAAGCCCATGCTTGCCCCTGGTAAGGCTACAGCGATGGTCTCGGATTTGGCTAATAATTGGATTTCCTTCTCTCCTGAAGCCTCCAAATGGTCTGCCGAAATAGCACCTATTTGTACAGCCAAGGCTGATCCCCCTACCGAAAATTGATCTGCATGAATGGTTACATCAAATTCTAACTCTTGAGCCCTTTTGAAATAAGGGAGTACATCTTCTGCAGAAAAAGCAGATTTTTCTACAAACGCATCTACCCGACCACAAAGCATTTGTTTTTGAAGAAC
>JABXHZ010000418.1 GCA_013373335.1 Cyclobacteriaceae bacterium
ATGGATGGTCGTTCCAACAAAGCATATTCTACATAGGCTTTATTTAGATAAATCTTATTTCCTGCCTCATTGATTACCTCCAATTCATTTTCATAGATATTGAATTTATAAGCTACATTTTCCTTAAGTCCCGCATTGGAAAGTGAAAAATCACCTCTGGACCAGTCCTCAAATAAATAAGGAGATCCTTCAACCCCAGAATATCCAGAAAGTCTAGCTGGAGCTCCATTCATATCGATGTTGGAAAGCTGTCCAAAACTTAAGTGCGCCAAAAAAAGAAAGGCGACAAATACTAATTTTCTCATTGTTTGATTACTTTTTTGTGTAAGGTTAAATTGTTGGTATTAATCTTCAGTATGTAAATCCCTCTTGTAGCAGGTAAGTTCAATTCCACTTCAACTTCATCCGTATTTTTTCCTATATCGATTGTTCGATAAACACGTCCAGCCATATCTACAATGGACAATGCGATAGGCCCACGATATTCATTCGAAATCATAACCTTGATTTGATCTTCAGATGGGATAGGCCCCACAAAAATCCCAAATCTTGATAATTCCTGCTCCTGATTTGGAATAGCAGAAATGACTACTGGATCAGAGACTCTATTACACTCTTCATTGAAAATGGCAACCTGATACGAACCATCATCATCTGCCTGAATAGATCGACCTACTGCTCCTGGGATAGCCTCTCCGTTCAAATACCATTGATAGGCATTTCCCGGTTGCTGGGAGGTAAGTGTATTCCCATTTACTACAATTTCAGGCTTGATGAGTTCATTATTTCCAATTTCCACAGTCTGCTCAAAAAGTGTAGATCCTGATTGATTGGCAATAGTCAACTTCACGGTGTAAGTACCTGGAGAATCAAAAACGAAGAATGGATTCTCAAGTGTAGAATTTCCTCTTCCATCAAAATCCCAAGTATAAGATGATATTGCACCCTCACTTAGGTTTTCAAAAGTAACAGCTGCTCCTTCACAAAGATAAAGTACTCGGAAATTGGCAAAAAGCACATCATCACAATTTTGCGCTAACCAACCTTCCGAATTAGAGATTGAAGCTTCCGTTCCCAAATTAACAATGGCTTGACCTTCTAAATCCACATTAGCTACATTCAAATATTCAAAGCAGTACTTTCGATAAACATTGTGAAAAACCTCTCCTTTGTTAGTAGCACGAATAGTAGCGACTTGGGATTCAATGGCAGTCGATGCGAGCGAATCTTGTACAATCAATTGACCATTTGGCCCCAAATCTAATTCAGAAGATGGCCCCATCGCTAAGCGTTTGATTGTAGCAGTTTCTCGGTCCAACAAGACCTTTCCATTTTCAATACTCAACGCTTCAAAACCTTCACTGACTAAAGTCAAATTACCGGAAGTCACCTGTAATTCTTGAATGGCTTGTTCAACAAGTAAATTCAGTAATCCTTCTTGACCTGAGAAAATTATCGTGATGGCCGGCTTTAAAGAAGCATTAGGCTCTACCACCAAATCTTCCTTAAAATTCAGGTAGGAAAAACCACCATCCAAAGTTCCGGATCCTACCATCTCCAAGGAATTTACTCGAAATGAGAGCACGTCAACGATCAAATTCGCCTCATCAATAATCACATTCCCTAAGGTTTCCGAATCGATCAATCGCCAATTTCCTGTCCTAAAGTCTAAATCAACATTATCGAAGGTGGTTTGCCCAAATTCAATTAAATGGGGATTCGGATCGGAGTTCTCAAAAACCAATGTTCCGTTTTTGATTTCGGTAATTTGGTTACTTACGCGGAACCCGTTACTTACTTTTACTTCATTTCCATTCAGGTCAAAAGACACCGTTTGGTCGCCAAATAGATTAATGCTAAAGGCATTGGCAGCTGAAGGGAATGTAATGTTTGCACTTCCTCCTTCTTTCCCTTCAAAAACCACTCGACTACCTGCACCTGGGATTTTTCCTGCAGGACTTCCTCCTGAAGTAAGAGACCAATTATTGCCATCGCTCCAGTTTCCTTCTGCCCCTCCTATCCAATACAGCGTTTCATCAGAACCATTGACAGCACCTCCAGTAAAAACAAAGGCATATTGTTGTACTCCAAATTGAAGGTTTTCTTTATGACGGATTTGGACTTTATACAATTTGGGCTCAGGATTGTCGATTAATACTTGTTCCACATTATCTCGGAAATTATCCTGCGTCCGAACAGCTCTAGCACCTGCTCTTTGGGTGGGATCTAAAGTCCACGGAAAATATTCTTTACCATCTTCATCAATGATTCTCAAATCCAAATCATTGACCAACATTAAATTGGTAGGATTATTTGCTTGACCAGGAGGCGTTCCTGCCGGATCTGTCCAGGCAATGGTAGCCCGAATCGGGGTTACTCCATCCGAAACAAATTCAAATTCATGAATCTCCCCTTCCCCAAGAATATCCTCCCGGATGAACTTTGAACTCCCATCTTCATTGAGGATAATTTTAGCAGCTGCATTTACATCCAGAAGCCCCCATCCATACATATAGTCAGGTCCCGGTGCAGGCCCAGCTTCTTTGGCTGTGTGGATGGTCAAAGCTTTCAATGCTGAGGAAAGCATAAACCGTCCAGAGTTCCGCTCGGAATATAACTGTTGAAGCAAAAACATGGAGCCAGTCGCATTCGGAGCAGCCATGGATGTTCCACTTTGGCTTGCGTATCCATCCTCTCCCTGAGCATTAATGGAAGCACTAAATACATTTACCCCCATAGCTACCAAATCTGGCTTAATTCTGCCATCATCAACTGGTCCCCAAGATGAAAAACCACTCATTTTCACATCTTCAGGACCTTTATAATCCAACACCTGCTCTACGGCTCCAATTGTAAAATTATTCTTGGCAACTCCTTCAGGGCCAATGGTATCATCTGGACCATCTGGATCCCGGGTACCAT
The DNA here is from genome assembly GCA_013373335.1 of Cyclobacteriaceae bacterium. Lineage (GTDB taxonomy): Bacteria > Bacteroidota > Bacteroidia > Cytophagales > Cyclobacteriaceae > Algoriphagus. The sequence continues at coordinate 2,923 of JABXHZ010000418.1, forward strand.
CACCTACATCATCCCGGTCATTTCCAGCTGACCAAACTACACTGTAATACGGTTTTGAATAAAGCAATTCGTCAATTGCCTGACTCTTGGTACTGTAAAATCCAAAACGCCAATCTTTATCAGGATCTACAGCAGGATTTCCAAACCATGTCCAATTCCCACCACTAATTCTCCAGCCCAAAACAATAGAATAGGAGTGATTAGAAATTAGAATGCCATTGGTCTTGGTTTCAGGATCATAGGCATTGGCATTCATTTTGGAAACATCTGCATCCCAGTTGAAAGACCAACCTGTAGCTTCATAGGCCATCCCTTTTGCCTGAGGATTCACTCCTCCACCTAATACGGTACCAGTCACATGAGTAGCATGCGTACTTAAATCTTCAGAAGATCCATCGATTTGAGTTAATCTTCCTTGAAACTCAACATGGTCAGGCTTGGGTCTAGTTTGATCAAAAATTCCAACCGTCAAGCCCTTTCCTGTCAAATTCAACCCTAATTCCCCATCCGGCTGTAGTGTAACTGCACCTGTGGTAATAGCCGCATTTTTATTATGGGGAGCATAAAATACAGGACTGCCAGACTCATCTAAAAATTGAACTCTAGACACAAATCCATCACCTAGATCTAACTCCCCTTTGGCATTCAAATAGGAGAATTTACTTAAATAATCCTGGTCTGGATTGTACCTTAATTTCTCTAATGTTTTTTGAAGATTGGACTGAACTTCCTCTCTTGCTTTTTTTAATAACGTCCGTTTTTCTTGAGTCTCCTGAGCATGCAAATGCATTCCAAGAAAAGTCAACAAAAGAATAATTATTGGGGTAAATTTTCGCCTCATACTTACTCAAACTACCACTCTAGTCTTTGGGTTTAATTTTATTTTATTTTTTGTCTAAAAATAAAATAGAAGATCAGAAAATGGATGTTAATTTTTTTCATTGGTAGCCACAAAACAAAAAAGGAGGGATAATCCCTCCTTTTTTGAGTTAATTTTTGTGAATTAGTTTTTCACTAAAGTCGTGGTTCCTTCAATTCCATTGTTTGGATCACTCCAGTATAATACCAAGGTGTTGGTAGCTGGATCAAAGGATCCTTCTTGTGGCTGATTATCAGATGGAGGTGAAATATTAAATTGTCTTTGACCAGGTCTCAAGAAGGTCAAAACATTACAATTGTCACCATAAATGGCTTGCTGAGTAGTACTGAAGCCAAAATTAGCATACAAACCTGCAGAAATATCTGAAACGACATACTCACCAACGGCTCCATCAACTGGAGTCACGGTTACTTGGGCGGTGAAAGTTCCGAAACCAGACTGGCTTGTTGCCGTCCAAGTATCAGAAGCAGTAGAAATATTGGATTCACAGATCACATTAATGTTTACATCCAAATCTCCATAGTTGTCTGAAACCTCAGCACCTGTAGCTGACTCCATTACCAATTTTAAAACTGGGGACTCAGAAGGGTCAATATTTCCAGTTAATACATTAACAGGGAAAGTTGCCACAAACTGTCCAGCAGGGATGGTAACGGAAGCACCAGTAAAGTCAATATGCACACCTTGAATTGCGGTTGATGCAGGATCTACTCCAATTGAGACTGTGATGTCTCTAGATGCATCAGTAGATACTCGGTTTACTTGAATATCAACTACATCAACTTGATCAGCTGTTTTTCTAACTTGAGTAACTGTGAAACCATTTGGCAAGTTACCATCTTGGAATTCTACCTCATTTCCTTCGAAAAAGGCATCTCTCCCTGGATCATCGAAGCAGGAAGTTATTGCCAACATGGCAAATACAACTGCTAAATAGCTATATATCTTTTTCATGATTCGTTCTATTTATTAATTATAACCAGGGTTTTGCTCCAACTGATCGTTCAACAATAATTGGTCAGTAGGAAGCGGAGGTAGGATACGATAATCAGCATAAGGAATATCCTCAAATCGTCCAGCCTTAGGAATATCCATTCCATTTCGCTTCAAGTCAAACCATCTGTGTCCTTCCAAAGCGAATTCAAGTCTGCGCTCCAACATGATAGCATCGAATAGAGCAGTTCCAGAAGCAGAAATTGGGAATTCCTCAAGTCCACGATTAGCACGCAATGCATTAACGTCAGCTCTTGCACCAGCTTCATCGCCAGTTCTATAACGAGCCTCAGCTCTGATCAAATACAATTCAGCAGCACGGATGATAGGAAGATTTTCCAAGAAATCACCTTTGTGTCCTAGCCACTTAGCGGAACGATAAACCGTTCCATCTGCTCCAGAACGGGTAGTCTCAACCCATGCATCTCTTCTTACATCATTGTCATCATAAGATTCGATCAAATCATCAGTAGCAGTTGCGATAAACTGCGCACTGGCAAACACGTTAGCAGTCAAAGAACAAACGGAGTTGTTTACACCATCTACCGTGGACCAGTCATTGGATCGAATTTCAATCTCAAATAGGGACTCTGGGTTAGGAGCAGTAGAGAATCCAGCAATGTAATTATCTGGAGTTGCCAAACCTGTTCCATCATCTGCAAGGCCAAA
>JABXHZ010000210.1 GCA_013373335.1 Cyclobacteriaceae bacterium
GGGCCCAATAATGAGCGATTCATTATCATAATGGCCAATTCTGAACGGGTATTTGTGGATGGAAAACAACTTCAACGCGGCTTCAATGCGGATTACGTAATTGATTACAATCAAGCTGAAATCACCTTTACTCCTTCGGTTTTGATTACCCAATATTCCCGAATTCGTGTAGATTTTGAGTATGCAGAGCGGAATTTTTCTAGATCGATATTGGGAGCGAATCATTATCAAAGCAATGGGAAAGCGGATTTTTACTTAAACTATTATCAAGAAAAAGACAACAGAAATAGGCCCTTGTTTCGGGAATTTTCTCAAGAAGAATTAGCCTTATTGGCAAATGTAGGAGATCATGTAGATGAGGCTGTAATTCCCAGGATAGACAGTGTGGCTTTTGACCCGAATAAGATTTTGTATGAGCGGATAGTGGAATTGGATCCTGCTGGAAATCCATTTGAATATTATCGATATAGTACCAATCCGGAGGTTGCGCACTTTGAATTGTCTTTTTCATTAGTGGGGAGTGGAAGAGGAGATTATCGTCGCACAAATCAGTTGGCAAATGGGACTGTCTATGAATATGTCCCGAGAATAAATGGGCAAGCACAGGGAGATTATTCTATTCTGACACAGCTTCCAGCACCCGATAGCCGTAGGATGTTGACTGCAGGAGGTAGTATTCAAATGAATGAAAAAGAGAAGATTTACTCTGAAATAGCCTGGTCAGCAAGAGATAAAAATCTATTTTCTGAACTGGATGATTCCAATAATCAGGGTTTGGGTTGGAAAATTGGGCTGAATTCGGAAAACCGAAAATTAAAGTTTGTTCCTAACTACACTTTGAATAGTCAGGTTGAATTCGAGTATAATTCAAAGAATTTTTCATTTATCGACCGGTTCAGATATATCGAATTTGATAGGGATTGGGGAATTGATCCTGCTTTGGTTACCCAGAGTTCTGCTGCCGAAAAATTTCTTAAAGCCAACTTGGCATTGGAGAAAGATTCTCAAAATAGATTTGATTATCAGCTGTATTTGAGAGATCGTCAGGAGGTGCTCAATGGACATCAACATACAGCGAATTGGAATTTGGAACTGGCTAGAAGATGGAGGCTTAGGAATGAGTTTTTTCTATTGGAGAGCAATCAGGATAGTATCCGCTCCGATTGGGTCCGATATCTTGGCGAACTATCCTATCAATCAAAGATTTTGGTTCCTGGATATCGATTTTCAATTGACCAAAACGCAGTCAGAGCAGTAGAAACAGACTCGGTTCTTCGGACTGCGATGAATTACCAGGAGCACCTCATATATGTTCAAAATCAAGATAGTCTTTCTTTGAAATTTAGGGCAGATGCTGCGTGGAGATCTGATAGAGCGCCATTTGAAGGAAGTTTATTATCGGATACCAAAGCTTTTACAGGGAACGTAAGACTTCAAAAACAATGGGGCAAGCATAGCCTTCAATCTACTTTTACCTATAGAAACCTTCGCTATGTCCTCCGGGATTTGCCTGAGGAATTAACTGTGATGGGAAAGGTAGATTATTTTGGAAGTATCGGGAAAAATCTAATTCGAAATGAACTTAGCTATGCTTTGGGAAATGGGAGAGAACTCCAACGTGAATATGTCTTTTTGCCCGCCCCAAACGGAGACGGAACCCATACTTGGCGGGATGATAATGAGGATGGGATTCAGCAATTGAATGAGTTTTACCTGGCTATTAATCCTGAAGAAAAACTATATATCAAGGTATTTGTGCCAACCGATACCTATGTGCAGGCTTATACCACTATTTTGAATTATCGAATTCAGGCAAGTTTTCCAAGAGAGTGGCAGGAATCCGGGGGATTAAAAGGGTTTGTCTCTAAGTTTTCAAATACTTCCAGCCTAAGTGTTGAGAAGAAAGTTAGTTCTAATGATTTTGTAGATCGAATCAACCCTTTTATTGGATCATTGGATCGGGAGGATATTCTCTCGCTTCGTCAAGTTCTGCGTTCGAGCTTTTTCTTTAATCGAGCTTCTGCAAAATATGGCTTGGACCTATCATATTTTGACTCCCAATCGAAGCAACTTTTGTCCGGAGGTTTTGAGGATCAGATAAACAAGGATTGGAGGCTAAATTCACGCTATAATGTTGCAGGGGATCTGACCATTCGGTTGAGAGGGAATTTGGGAGAGAAACAATCTAATTCGGACTTTTTGGAAAATCGAAATTATACAATTGAGGAATTGGGAATGGGGCCTGAGTTGGCATGGCAACCCAATCCCTTTTTTAGGGTTACGACGAATTACACCTACACTCAGAAAAAAAACCGGGAGAATCTGGAATTGAACGAACAGGCTTTCCTACATCAATCTGCCATGGATCTCCGCTTTTCGAAAGCCATAAAAACAACTTTGACCGGCTCTTTGAAATGGATAGAGATCAACTACAATGGCCTAGTAAATTCACCGGTTGGATATGAAATGTTGCAGGCCTTGACTCCAGGGACTAATGTAACTTGGTCAATCAATTGGCTTCAAAAAATCGGGAATGGCTTGCAATTGAATTTGGTCTATGAAGGAAGGAACTCTCAGGGGCTTGATCGTATCGTTCATGTGGGACGAATGCAAGTATCTGCGCTCTTTTGATAAAAAAAATATAACTTTGTTTCTTATAGATAGTTGTCACACTAACTATTAAATCACGAACAAAATATGCGAAAAAGCATCTTGGTTACAGGTGGAACAAAAGGAATCGGTCGGGCACTTTGTTTTCGATTTGCTCAAGAAGGTTTTGATGTGGCCACTTGTTCCCGCCATGAATCCGATTTAAATGAGTTAAAGCAAGAGCTGGAAAAAAGCTTTCCTGAAATTCATGTGCTAACTGAGATTGCGGATTTATGCAAGAAAGAAGAGGTTCTGAGTTTTGCTGAAAAAGTGAAAAAATTTGCGTCAATTGACGTTTTGGTAAACAATACTGGGATTTTTCTACCTGGAGCGATTCACAATGAGCCCGAAGGTAATTTTGAACTGATGATGAACACCAATCTTTTTTCTGCCTATTATCTGGTTCGTGCCTTTCTTCCCGAAATGATGGAGCGAAAATCCGGTCATGTGTTTAGTATGGGATCCATAGCCGGTACTACGGCTTATCCAAATGGAGGAAGTTATGCTATTTCCAAATGGGCTATGCTTGGAATGACCAAATGCCTCAGAGAAGAAATGAAACCTTATGGAATTAAGGTTACTTCTATTTTACCCGGAGCAACTTACACAGCAAGTTGGGAAGGGGTAGATTTACCTATAGAGCGATTTATGAAAGCGGAAGACGTTGCTGATTCAGTTTGGGCAGCATACAACCTTTCCCCTTCCTCAGTTGTTGAAGAAATTACGATTAGACCCCAACTCGGAGATATTTGATATCATGGAGCCATTGATACAATCACCAGAAATCCACTATTGTGACAGCTTAACAAAATATAGCCGTCGAAAAACTATTCCCGTCCGTGTAGGCGATGTCATTATTGGAGGAGATAATCCAATTGTCGTTCAATCCATGACTACAGTGGATACCATGGATACCCAAGGTTCTGTAGAACAATGTATCCGAATGATTGAAAGCGGGTGTCAATTGATCCGGATAACTGCACCTAGTATAAAGGAGGCGGAGAATCTCCGAAATATCAGAAATGAGCTTCGGAAAAGAGGCTATCAAACTCCTTTGGTGGCTGATATTCATTTCACACCAAATGCTGCAGAAATTGCTGCTCGAATTGTAGAAAAAGTTCGCATTAACCCTGGTAATTATGCTGACAAAAAGCGATTTGAAGTTATAGAGTATACGGATGCCAGCTATCAGGAGGAATTGGAGCGTATTCGAGAACGGTTTCTTCCTTTGGTGAAAATCTGTAAAGAACATGGTACAGCCATGCGCATCGGCACTAATCATGGTTCGCTCTCAGATCGGATTATGAGCCGATATGGAGATACGCCACTTGGAATGGTTGAATCCGCTTTGGAATTTTTGAGGATTTGCGAAGAGGAAAATTACCACGATATCGTGATTTCCATGAAATCCTCCAA
>JABXHZ010000283.1 GCA_013373335.1 Cyclobacteriaceae bacterium
CGTGTCTACCAATTCCACCATCCCGGCTTCACTCTGACCTTTGCCTGAGCTACTTTTACTTAAACAACAAAGCCCTTTTTTCAAGGGCTTGATCTGAGCGAGAGACGAGATTCGAACTCGCGACCCCAACCTTGGCAAGGTTGTGCTCTACCAACTGAGCTACTCTCGCTTATTTCTTACTCGATCCGTCCAACCGAGCCGTTTGTGGATGCAAAGGTACGGCTACTTGGGATTTTTACAATATTTCACTCAGGAATTTTTTTCGATTTTTCTCTTCAAGAAAATAAAGGATGGCTAAAAATCATAAGAGGCAACTATTTTGACCATCTCACCCATGTTTTTCGCACCTAATTTTCGAAGAATATTCTTTCGGTGGGTCGCTACTGTATTGGTTGAAATATTCAATTTATCGGCAATCATTTTGGAAGAATTTCCATCCAAAATCAGCTTGATGATTTCCTTTTCCTTTTTAGTAAGCTTGACCTCTTTATTGCTAGGTGAATCCTTCGTTACTAAAACCCGGGTTCCATCATCCTGAATGTAAGAATAAGTCCAATCATAGGCCTTTACCTTTGGAGGTGTTTGCAACTCAAAAATGATATGAAGGTCCATGGCAAAATTACCTGCCTCATCAATCAAATAGGGACGTACCCTGGCTACCACCCATTTTATTTCTTGAGTGGTGCGGTGAACCCAACGAGTCGTGTAGGAAAACTCAAAGGTATGTCGCTCTTGAAGAGAAAGCTGGTGAAAGTTCTCAAAAACAATTTTTTGAAACTTAAACATTTCTTCGCGGTCCTCAGGGTGAAGCATAGTAAATGAAGCCTCCATGCCCTTTTTTCGGAAGATGGATTCGGGATAGCCCGTGATTTTTTCAACCTCACCGGTAAAAAACGCCAAATTCAAATTCCGATAATCAAAGCAGGCAATCAGAAGCCCCTCCCGGATTCCGATATTTTGACTAAGCGTTTCTAAATTTTCAATAAGCTTTCCTTCGTCGGTATGGGCTTCAAATTCCTGTTCTGCCCATTTCTGAAAAAATTTAGTGTATTTATCCTGTTTTTTAAGGTCTTTTAGTAATACCTTATCCATAATGCATCTGGGAATTACAAGTGGATTAATATAAGAATTATCTATGAAATCAATCAAGTTTCTTTTTCACTTCATGGAGTTTTAATAGGGCTTCAATGGGTGAAATAGTGTTGATATCAATTTGGTCAATAAGGTCTTTCGCCTCTTTAAATTTGGGATCCATCTCGAATAAGCTCAGCTGATAGTTATTTTTAGGAACACTTTTGAGTTGTTCTTTTCCATTTTGCATCGCCTTATCCTTTTCTAGATGACTCATAATTTCAGAGGCTCTCAAAACAATTGGGTTAGGCATACCAGCCATTTGCGCTACGTGTATCCCAAAACTATGTTCGCTGCCTCCAGGTTTCAGTTTTCGCATAAAAATTACCTTATTACCTACTTCTTTAACTGAAACATTAAAATTTTTGATTCTGGGAAAATCTTCCGTAAGCTGATTGAGCTCATGATAATGCGTAGCAAATAGGGTTTTTGCTTTAAAACTCAGATGGTTGTGAAGGTACTCGACAATGGACCAAGCGATGGAAATTCCATCATAGGTAGATGTTCCTCTTCCGATTTCATCCATGAGCACCAAACTTCGGTCAGAAAGGTTATTCAAAATACTGGCAGTTTCGGTCATTTCTACCATGAATGTCGACTCTCCTTTCGACAAATTATCAGATGCCCCAACCCGGGTAAAGACCTTGTCTATGATGCCTATTCTTGCGAAAGATGCCGGCACAAAACTTCCCATCTGAGCCATCAAGACAATTAGCGCCGTTTGGCGTAAGAGGGCAGATTTACCCGCCATGTTTGGACCGGTAATAATCAAAATTTGCTGGCTATCGTGGTCCAAATAAATATCGTTTGGAATGTAGTCCTCTCCTGGCGGTAATTGCTTTTCAATTACGGGATGACGTCCGTCTTTGATTTCCAAGCTATCCGTCTCTGCGATTTTAGGTTTAACGTATCGATTTGAAAGGGCTACTTGAGCAAAAGATAATAGGGCATCCAAGGTCCCTACTACCCGTGCATTTTGCTGAATTTGGGTGACATATTGCGCTGCTTCTTCAACTAAAGCAGCAAAAAACTTTTGTTCCAAGGCAATCATCCGTTCCTCAGCATTCAGAATTTTTTCCTCGTATTCTTTGAGTTCTGGAGTGATATAGCGTTCGGCGTTTACCAAAGTCTGCTTTCGGATCCATTCCTGAGGCACCTTGTCTTTGTGGGCATGAGTTACCTCTAAGTAATAACCAAAAACTTTGTTGTATGCGATTTTCAAAGAACTGATGCCGGTATTTTGAACTTCCCGCTGCTGAATTTGAACCAGAAAATCTTTGCCTTTACCCGCTAAAGAGCGGTATTCGTCCAATTCCTGATCAACGCCTTCTTTGATTAATCCGCCCTGATGAACCAGCATCGGAGCATCTTCCTGAAGCTCTCGTTCGATTTTGTCCAATAAAAACTCACAAGGGTGAATCTGGTCTGCCAATCGCTTGAGAGTTGGATTTTTTTGCTCCTTCAATAATTCCTTGATTGGCAAAGTAGCTTTCAAAGCCCGCTTGATTTGATTCATTTCCCGGGGATTAGCTCTCCCAACCACAACTTTTGAAATCAATCGCTCCAAGTCACCAATTAATCGTAAATGAGAAAGCATCTCATCAATTAATGAGGGATGCTGATGGAAGAAGTCAACAACGTTCTGCCTCTCCTCAATAGGCCCTTTTTCTTTTAATGGAAGAACCATCCACTTTTTCATCATCCGAGAACCCATCGGGGTCACGGTCTGATCTAAAATTTGAATCAAAGGAACTCCTCCTTCATGTTGAGGAAAAACCAATTCTAAATTTCGAATGGTGAACTTGTCCAACCATACATATTTTTCTTCAGCTATTCGGGAAATAGCCGAAATATGCTGCACCTCCTTGTGCTCAGTCTCTTCCAAATAATAAAGGACAGCCCCAGCAGCCACTGTGCCCATTTCAAGATCTTCGATTCCAAAGCCTTTTAGGTTAGCGGTACCAAAATGATTTTTTAGCTTTTCATAGGCAAAATCATATTGAAAGACCCAATCCTCACAATGAAAGGTGATAAAATCATTTTTGATGATTTCAGATGCTCTTTGCTTGGCAGCCTTGGAATAAATGATTTCAGAAGGGGAAAAGCTTTGAAGAAGTTTTTCAATATATGAGGCACTTCCCTCAGCACACATAAATTCACCCGTAGAAACATCCAAAAAGGAAATGCCGTGTTTTTCTTTTCCAAAATAGATGGAAGCCAAATAATTATTTTTACGAGTATCAAGTACCTGATCATTGTAAGAAAGCCCCGGCGTTACCAGTTCCGTAACCCCCCGCTTTACAATTCCTTTGACAGACTTTGGGTCTTCGAGTTGATCACAAATCGCAACCCGGTTTCCCGCCCGAACCAACTTTGGCAAGTAATTGTCCAAGGCATGATGTGGAAATCCCGCCAATTCAACATGCGAAGCCGCTCCATTTGACCGTTTGGTCAATACGATATCGAGCACTTTGCTAGCAATCACCGCATCTTCCCCAAAAGTCTCATAAAAATCTCCCACCCTAAACAGCAGTAATGCACCAGGGTGTTTAGCTTTGATCGCATTATACTGCTTCATTAAAGGTGTTTCCTTGCCATCTTTGGACTTACTCATGCCTGCTAGTGAATTCTGTTAATTTTGGGGATTGAATAAAAGCTGAAATTAATCCATAAGCAAGGTAGTTCAAAAAAGATGAAGAAATTAAGCATGGAAGAACTCGAACGCTTGTCGATCGAGGAGTTTAAAGAGACTGAAAAATCACCCATTTGTTTGGTATTGGACAATGTTCGAAGTCTCAATAATGTGGGGTCTGCTTTTCGAACAGGAGATGCTTTTCGAATTGAAAAAATCTACCTCTGCGGAATTACAGGAACCCCTCCACATCGGGATATTCAAAAGACTGCATTAGGAGCTACGGAATCCGTGGAGTGGGAATATTTGGAAAATACCCTTGAGGCTATCGAAAAACTCAAGCAAAAAGGATATAAAATTTGCGGTCTAGAACAGGTGGATCAGTCGATTTTCCTCCATGAATTTAATGTACAAAAAACCGAAAAGTATGCCCTTGTCTTCGGAAATGAGGTTTTTGGAGTAGAAGAGGAGGTATTGAAAGCCTGCGACTATATTTTAGAGATTCCTCAATTAGGAACCAAGCACTCCCTAAACATTGCCGTTTCAATGGGAATTACCCTTTGGGATTTTATGGTAAAGCTGGAACAATTCTAATCCTTCAAA
>JABXHZ010000169.1 GCA_013373335.1 Cyclobacteriaceae bacterium
AGGGATATTTCGGCGCTTTTTCATGAGAAACTGCATACAGAAAAAGGAAATGAAGATCCGTCCTATTTAACGAATGCAGCCAGACTTCATCTTCGGGAAAAGTTTTTAGGGTCGAAAGTAGCAATCACTGGCGTGAACTTTGGGGTTGCCGAAACGGGAGAGTTTGTGGTCTGTACCAATGAGGGGAATGCCGATATGGGTGTGCATTTGGCGGATGTACACATCGCTTGTATGGGGATCGAGAAGATTATTCCCAGACGAAAGGATTTGGGTGTTTTTCTTCGTCTATTGGCTAGATCCGCAACAGGTCAGCCCATCACCAATTACAATTCGCATTTCAGAAGCCCTGCTAAAGGAAAAGAAATCCATCTGGTTTTAGTGGATAATGGGCGGACTCTACAATTGGCCCGTGAGAAATTCAGGGATTCCCTGAAATGTATCCGTTGTGGAGCCTGTATGAATACTTGCCCTATATATCGACGAAGTGGAGGTTTTAGCTATGGAAGCACCGTGCCTGGGCCCATTGGATCAATTCTTTCTCCGGGTTTGGATATGAAAAAATACAGTACCCTTCCCTTTGCATCGACCCTTTGTGGGAGTTGCTCGGATGTCTGTCCTGTCAAGATCAATATTCATGAGCAACTCTATGAGTGGCGGCAGGAAATCACCAAGCATCATGGAAAAGGATCTAAAAACCTAGGGATGAAACTCGCGAGTGGTATTTTTAAAAGTCCTCTGGTATACCAATTTTCAGGTTCACTAATGCGAAAAGCAGTTAGGAACCTGCCGAAAGGGCTGATCTATAATCCGCTGAATGCTTGGGGAAAAAACCGGGATCTTCCGGAAGCTCCAAAAGAGTCCTTTCAGGAATGGTATAAAAGAAATCGTAAATGAGTAGCCGAGAAGATATTCTAAATTCGATCCGTGAGATTGAAAGGGTAAAGAAATCTTTACCTGACCTGCCCGATTATCGATTGGGTGATGATTTGGTAGAATTATTTACTCAGGCAATTATATCCAATAAAGGGGAGGTAATGAATCGAGAGGAATTTGAAATCTGGTTGGCAGCTTCCGATTTCCAACAAATTATTTCTTTGCCTGGATCCTTTCAATCCTATTCCACACTAGATCTTCCCGAGGATCCTCATCAACTGGATAATTTGCAGCTGGCTATTTTAGAAGCACAATTTGGAGTTGCTGAAAATGGGGCGATGTGGTTGGATGATACGCAGCTTCCCCATCGAGTCCTTCCCTTTATCACCGAACATTTGGTAGTGGTGATTTCGAAAGAAAAGTTGGTAGATACCATGCATCAGGCTTATGAACGAATAGGGGATGGGTATTCCGGTTTTGGACTTTTTGTAGCAGGTCCTTCCAAAACAGCTGATATTGAGCAATCCTTGGTTATAGGTGCTCATGGGGCAAAAAGCTTGCGGGTGGTTCTTATATGACCAATTGAAAAAACTGGCCTTAGGTCTAATACTTGTGGAATCTAGGGGATTCGAACCCATGACCTCTGCCCTGTCAAGGCAGCGCTCTAAACCAACTGAGCTAAGATTCCAGAGTGGATATTTGGTGCTCAAAACCTACTTTTAAGTATAAAGTGAGAGCTACTATATCTTGGAATGGCGAATATAAAAAAGAATAAGGAAGGAGACGGTTATGCCGTTATTTTAAAATGTCTGAAGGATAAAATTTATTCTTTTTCCTTGCTTTATTTTTCACCAATCAATGTTTTGTGTATAGCCAAAACCTGGGGGATCAAGAGCATATTATTCTTGTTTTTGATGACAAAATCGGCTTTTTCATTCTTGATTTCGTCCGGTAGCTGTTGATTGATGATATGATTTACCTGTTCTTCTGTTCGATGAGGGTCCCGCATCAGTACACGTGCCATTCGCACTCGTAGAGGAGAACTTACATTAATGACTTTGTCCAGTTGTTCTTCCCCTCCCGTTTCGAATATCAGGGCTGCCTCTTTAAGAACATATGGAGTCGTTTGGGAAGTGGCCCAGTTTTTAAAATCTTCAGCCACTGCAGGGTGAACTAGGCTATTGATCTTTTTCACTTTCTCAGGGTCCCCAAATACCGTTTGGGCTAAATATTCTCTGTTTAAGCTTCCATCCTCCTGATAACTTTCTGTGCCGAAAGCTTCTACGATGGACTTTTTCAAATTTGCATCCGTATTCATCAGCCATTTGGCCCGATCATCGGCATAGTAGACCGGAATACCCAAAATTTCAAATAGTCGAGCGACTGTGGATTTGCCCGAACCTATGCCTCCTGTAAGACCTATCAGTTTGGGATTAGTTACCATAGCTCAGCTTAAGAATAGCAGGTTCTATGCGGATTTGGTCCAAAAATTCAGGGCGTGGATTAACCTGAATGGCGATCGTGGAATCTTCTCGATTTCGCTGGGAATAGTTTAATACAGCTTCAAATTCAAGGTCTTTCAATTCATCCGTGTAGCGCTCATCCACCAAGTAATACAGCATGATCGAAGGATCTTCCTCGACAAGGTGTACGTTTCTCGGGAAATTGACCTTTTTGAGCTTCATGCGCTTATTGCCTTCCAAGAAAGCCACTACATCAATGTGGACTGTTATGCTGCTTTCGTTGATGGAAATAAATTGCGATAGTTCTTTTGAAATTTCCAACTTCACGTTTTTAGTCAAATCCCGATCTAGCCGTCTTTCGTCCAAATTCACTGGGAATTTTCCATCGAATATCTCTAAAATGGATTCAGCTCCGGTAACTGTGACTTCTTTTGGTTCGAATTCCGGTTCGCTGAGTAGTCTGATATTTTTTCCAAGGCTATAGCTCATAGAGTCCAAGACTGGCCTCATTTTCACAGAGCGAATCCGATCCACTTGGATTTTGAGCGTATCATTGGATAGAGATACAATTTGTGAGGGGCTTAAGAATTCGGATAATTCCCTTCTTAATTCGGAAGGAATAAGATAATTTCTTGACGCGGGCTGCTCCAAATTGATTACAAAAGGAGGCGTATTGAAGTTGAAATACTTTCTCAAAAGATCCCAGCCGTTTCCGTTTATTTCAACTTCGAGGGTAGAGGGTAAAGGTTCGACCGGAATGTACCGCTCCCTGTCAAATTCAAATTCAATCGGATAATCGACAATAGTGGTATAGTCGTCCTTGTTCAGGGCGTTTAAAATCCAAAAAGTGGTAGCCGCTGCTACACAGAGGACTACCACTTTTAGGTTAGAGAGTTTTTTGGGAGAAATCCCCTTCGGGGACTTTTTAGTTTCCGGCAAAATTCAATTTATTTAGAACTCTTTTTAGAGAAATCTAAAGAGATGGCCGATTTTTCCACGGTAACTTTAAAGCCTCGGTCTAGCTCCAGGACAACGGTATCTCCTTCAACGGAAGATACTTTTCCATGGAGGCCACCGATCGTGACTACGGCATCTCCTTTTTTTATCTCTTCAATAAATTTTTTGGTTTCTTTTTGTTTTTTCTGCTGGGGTCTGATCATAAAGAAATACATGATCAATATGATGGATCCAAACAGAAAAACTTGACCCATAATACCGGCTCCACCTGCTGGAGTCTGTGCCAAAATGCTTGTTATCATTCGAAATTATCGCTTAACAGGTCCTACTGGTGCTGGGCCTCCTGCTTTAGGAGTTACATTTCCACGCAATCTCAATCTAGTGACAGTTGGATTGGTGTTAGCCTGAATGGTAACAGTAGGAGCTTGAGCTCCAGATTTGGCAGTTGAGTTGAATACTACCTTTACAAAACCGGTTTCTCCCGGATTCACAGGAGTTTTAGTCCAGTCAGGGCTAGTACATCCACAGGAAGCAGTGATGTTGGAAATCACCAAAGGAGCTTGACCGTTATTGGTAAAGTTGAATACTCTTTCCACTACTTCACCTTCGTTGATGGTGCCGAAGTTGTATTCCATTTCTTCAAACTGAAATCCGCCCAATGTTGAAGGATCTGCAGCCTGTGTAGTTTGTGCATTTACTGGCGTAATCGAAGAGCCTTTTGCTTCCAATTGTGCGATTTTTTCCTCCAATGCTTGGATTTTTTGCTCTTGCTCAGAATTTTGATTACAAGCTGTAGTAAAAGAGAGAGCTGCAAATACTCCCACTAAACCAAGGATTCTTGCTTTCATATTAGTTGTCTTTATTTATTTGATCGATTAATTTATTTACGTCTTTTAAAAGGTTTTCAGCCTTGCTTTTTGCTTCGTTGATTACTCGCTTTCCTTCGCTTTTTGCCTCATTAAGGTGAAGTTCTTTTCCTTCAACCAGTTCTTCGATGAGGTCTTCTAATTCTTTTTTGTATTTGGAAAGTCTATAGGAAAGCTTGTCTCTTGTATTGGTGCCGCTGTCTGGGGCGAAAAGAACCCCCAATGCGGTACCAATGCCTGCTCCTACAATGAATGCTAAAAGTGAATTACTGTTCTTGCTCATACTAGTTTTATTTATTGTCTAAAAGGCCTCTACCGCTTTTACGGATTTTTCCTTGTTCCGTTAACTCCCGGGACATGACATCCAAAAGACCATTTACGAATTGCTTACTCTTCGGTGTACTATAGGTCTTTGAGATATCAATGTATTCGTTGATACTCACCTTTACCGGGATACTTGGGAAAAGCTGCATCTCGGTTATTGCCATGGAGATGATCACTTTGTCCGTAAACGCCAATCTGTCAATATCCCAGTTTTTGGTTTTTTGGGCGATCAGTTCCCGATTTTCCTGATCTTTTTCAATGGTGAAGTTAAAGATATTTTGAAAAAACTCCTTATCCTCTTCCCAGTTGATGGCAATTTCAGGAAGACCTCCTTCGCCTGATTCTTCTGCCTGCAGAGCATTTTTCAATACCTTGGAAGCCAGACTCCTTACTACAGACTTGTTCTCTGTCCAATTAAGGTCTTTTTCGGAGAAGTAGTTCAAAATCACCTCGTTTTTGAACAAGATCTTTTTCAAAATGCCTTCTACTGCTTCCAGGTCATCCTCTAAACTTGGATTTGAAATTTTCAAATAAGCCTGGTATTCCTCGGAGGGTTTGATATAATCCCGGAACCATTCCTTGATTTCGAGTTCCACATCATCCAGGTTGACATTGTTTCTGGCAATGGCAGCCTGATAGGATGGAGAGTTCCGAAGTTTTTTAAGGATTTGGTTGTTGTATAAATTCAATTCCCCTGCAAATTCCACGGCATTTTCACCGGCTAATTTTCGCTTCTTTTCATGCTCTCGTCCCACATGTGCAGCAAAAGCCTGTAGGAGTTCAATCGCTAATAGATAGAGCTGTGGAATTCGTTCAGCAGAAGTGACCATGTTTTTCAAAAGAAACTCCTGATCCTTTTTATTGGCATTTCGGAATTGAACGATCGCTTCTTTCACGACTTGCTTTACCTTGGGGCTGACATCTGATGCGTCTATGGCCTTAGTATTGCTAAGGTTTTTTTCAAAAATCGCCAGGGCTAATTCGGCCTCCCTATTCAGGGCGGCCTTATCCTGAACCTCCATGCTATTGAGGTCCGGTTGGAAAGATTCCTTTATAAAATCTCGGGAAAGATTATAGTTTGAAGCTTTACACTGTTCATAAGCGTAAAGGTTTTGAAAAGCTTTGACCCTGAGGATTCTTCGATTTAGCATAATTGATCAAACAAGCCGTAAATATAGGGATTTTAGGCGGGCTTCCCCCAGCAGATATTTCATAAAAAAACCACCGGATGCCTGGTCCGGTGGTTCCATGTGTATGGATTGTATTCCTTAGAAAGGAAGTTTTACTCTCCCAATTGCCTCAATGCGTTCTTTGGCAGCTCGAATAGCTGCTTCCTGAGCAGGAATCTCCTCTTTTACTGATTTCTCCAAAATGTGAAGACAGGTATCGTAGATTTTCTCGGTTTGCTTATAGACGGTCTCTTCATTGTAGTCACCGTAGTATTCGGCACCTACGTTAATGACACCACCAGCATTGATTAGGAAGTCAGGCGCATAGATGATTCCTTTTTCCAAAAGGATTTTGCCATGCTTGGCCTCATCTTTCAGTTGGTTATTGGCTCCACCGGCAATAACAGCACATTTCAATCGGTCAATTGTATCATCATTGACAGTGGCACCCAAAGCACAAGGAGCATAAATGTCCATCTCCAAATCGTAGATACTGTTTGGATCCACTGCTACAGCTCCAGTTTCCAATGCTACTTTCTTGAGCTTATCTTCAAAAATATCCGTAATTAATACTTCGGCATTTTCTTTTACCAAGTGTTGAATCAAATATTTCCCTACTTGGCCCACACCCTGTACCACGATTTTTTTACCAGAAAGGTCATCGGATCCGAAGGCTTTTCTAGCTGCAGCTTTCATTCCGACATATACCCCATAGGCAGTAACCGGAGAAGGATCCCCTGCACCGCCTTTGATTTGAGGAAGTCCAGTCACATGGGTGGTTTCCATGGCGATGTACTCCATGTCAGCGGTACTCATATTGACATCCTCTGCGGTGACATAGCGTCCACCAAGGCTTTCTACGAAGCGTCCAAACCTTCTAAGAAAGGCCTCATTTTTCAATTTTGGATCTCCGATGATGACTGCTTTGCCCCCACCCAGATTCAATCCGGCAAGGGAGTTTTTGAAAGTCATACCTCTAGAAAGTCTAAGCACATCCGTGATGGCTTCGGCCTCTGTGGCGTAAGGCCACATGCGGGTTCCTCCCAAAGCTGGACCAAGGGTTGTATTGTGAATTCCAATCAGGGCTTTTAAACCTGTCGCTTGATCATGGCAAATCACGAGCTGCTCGTGATCCATGGTGGTAATTTGTCCAAAGATGGATCCTTCTTGTAGGGTTTCGGAAGCTTTCGTTTCTAACATGTGAACTTCGCAGTTTAGATTGTGTTATATTTGGGTTGTTCCTTTCTCACGGGAGGCAGGCCGATACAAAATTAAATACTTTCATCGGCCAGCAAAGGAATAATTTACCCAAGTTTCCTTAATCAATTTCTAATTTCAAAAGTTTTTATTTGGTGAAGCCGCTCTGGAGACTCAATAAATATTTATATAAATACAAGGGCTTGTTGCTTTTGGGTATCTTTTTTACCGTCATTTCGAACATATTCGTAATTATTCCTGCCCAATTGGTTCGATTAGCCATAGATTATGTGGTGGAAAGTTTTTCCATTTTTAAGCCAATTCAGCTAGGTGGAATGGGTGATTTGGCCCAGGAAGTTTTTTTGAAATTTGTGCTGGTCTTTGGGGTTTTGATCCTGTTAATGGCTCTTTTGCGTGGATTTTTTCTATTCCTCATTCGACAGACGATCATTATTATGTCCCGGAGGATTGAGTACGATTTGAAGAATGAGATTTTTGAAAAGTACCAGAATTTGCCATTGAGCTTTTATCGGAAAAACAGTACAGGAGATTTAATGGCTCGGATTACGGAGGATGTCAGCCGGGTGCGAATGTACTTGGGTCCTGCGATCATGTATGGCCTCAATTTATTGATATTGTTTCCTTTGGTGATCAGTTACATGGTCATGGTCAACCCTCAATTGACCCTGTATTCCTTGCTTCCTTTGCCAGTACTTTCGATCAGTATTTATTTTGTCAACAACTTGATTAATGAGCGCTCTGAAAAAATTCAACGTAGCCTCTCGGGATTGAGCACCTTTGTTCAGGAAGCCTTTTCGGGAATTCGGGTTTTGAAGGCTTTTGTTCGGGAAAAAGACAGCGTTCGGGATTTTGCAACCGCGAGTGAGGATTACAAGGATAAATCTATCCGTCTTACAAAGGTTAATGCCTTGTTTTTCCCTTTGATTATGGCTTTGGTGGGAATTTCTACCATCCTGACAGTATATATAGGTGGTCTTCAGGTCATCAATGGAGAAATTGGTTACGGGGTAATTGCTGAATTTATTTTGTATGTCAATATGCTTACCTGGCCTGTGACCTCATTGGGGTGGGTTACGAGTATTGTTCAGCGAGCAGCTGCTTCGCAAACTCGGATCAACGAATTTTTGGATGAAAAGAATGAGATCCAAAGCCTGAAGGATCTGGAAGAATCCATCCATGGGAAAATCACCGTTCGAGATGTCACTTTCATTTACCCTGATTCCGGAGTCAAGGCTTTGGATCACGTAAGTTTTGAAATCCAAGCGGGTCAAACACTTGGAATTATTGGAACGACCGGTTCGGGAAAATCGACCATAGCAAACCTGCTGATGCGGATGTACGATCCGAGTTCGGGAGAAATTTTAATCGACGATAAACCTATCCAGGATTTTAATATTTCCTTTCTTCGGAAAAATATCGGTTATGTACCTCAAGATGTGTTCTTGTTTTCCGATACCATTGCCAACAACATTTCTTTCGGAGTGGATCATCCCAATAACGAGCTTATTCAACAGGCCGCTCGGGATGCGGATGTTTACCAAAATATTGTAGACTTTCCGAAAGGTTTTGACACCATGCTTGGGGAGCGGGGAATTACCCTATCCGGAGGTCAAAAGCAACGGGTATCTATTGCTCGAGCTATTGCCAAGGAACCTCAGATTTTGATTTTGGATGATTGTCTTTCTGCAGTGGATACCAAGACAGAAAACTCCATTCTCAATGCCCTTAAGAAAATCATGAAGGACCGAACTTCAGTTATTATTTCGCATCGGGTTTCTTCGGCTAAGCTTGCGGATCACATTATTGTCTTGGATGAAGGGAGGGTTATTGAGCATGGAAATCATAAAACCTTAATGGCTCAAAAAGGCACGTATGCAGAATTGTATGAAAAACAAACCCAAGCTGGTGAGTCTGTAGAAACAGAGTTGGAATAAGTCTTTGGTTTCCTGTATTTAAGGATAATTTTTTCTAACTTATTGTTCTTAACCAATGAATATTTTTAGCAATGGAAAAGGAAAAAAAAGGCATACAGGAAATCGAGAAAACTCTCCAAGAAATCGGTCATAAAATTGAAGAGCTCATCCAAAAAGGCGCAGATGCCAGCGCTGATGTAAGGGAAGAAATCGACAAAAAGATTGCGGCGTTGAAGGAAAATAAAACTACGCTGGAGGAAGAGCTGCGAAAAGGAAAGGCTATGTTGGAGAAGGAATTCAAAGAAAGAAAAGAAGAATTTGAACCTAAGTTCAATGAATCTAAAGGGTTTTTCAAGGAAGGCTTAAAGCAATTTGGGATGGCCTTCAAGACACTCTTTTCCGGGAAATGATTTCTTTTCAAATGAAAATGGCCGGTTGGAAGACCGGCCATTTTTTATCGTTCACTGAGCGCATTGCATCGGTCGTAGGAGGGATCGATATCAATAAATACGTCTTCCTTAGCTGTCACAAACCAAACGCCTAGCAGTTCATCCTCTTTTTTACGCAAAGCAGCTGCTTTCATTTTTTCATAGTCGTCATTGAGATTTGCGCGGTGTGCGGGATATCTAGCTTGGTAATACAATAAGCGTAACTTGGTTCCTTCACGTGGATCCTCAAATCGGATAGGTTTGGTGATCGATCCTACCTCCATACTGTCAATTGTAAAGTATAAAACAGGATCCTCTAGGGTTCGTAGAGTAAGTCGGTTTGAGCTGGTACCTGGATCAGTAAAGAAACCACCGTTATCGGAAGTAGCCCGATCTTCAGAATATTCTTTAGCGGCCTTTGCAAATTCGATGTTTCCGGCAATAATTTCGGTTCGAAGACTATCCAAATAGCGTTCAGTTCGCTGTATATCCTCCTCACTAGCCTGAGGGATTCGAAGAATGTGCCGGGTATTGTAAGTGTTTCCTCGGATCTCGAGTAATTGAATCATGTGGAAACCAAATTGAGTTTCAACTGGATCACTGATCTCTCCTTGGCGGAGACCCAATGCTGTTGCCTCATATTCTGGAGCCAATTGACCTCTTCCAAAAAAACCTAAATCACCACCTTCAGCAGCTGATCCGGGATCTTCTGAATATCTTCGGGCCAAATCCGCAAAGTCAGCCCTTCCTGCTAAAATATCTTCCTTGAACTTAGCTAACTGATCGTAAATCTCTTGTTTGGTTCGCTCGTTGACTTCAGGTTTTTTTACAATTTGACCGACTGTCACTTCTGCAGAAAAGAAAGGTAGAGAATCTGTAGGAATACTTTCAAAAAAGTCCCTTACCTCGGCAGGTGAAACGGTAACTCCTTCTGTGATTTTATCCCGCATACGCTGCACAATCAGCTGCTCCTGAATAGCATCATACATTTCAGATTTTAGCTGTTCGGCGGTTTTGCCGTACATCTGTAAAATTAGATTTTCATCTCCTCCAATCTGCTGAAGCACCATTTGGAAACGGTTTTCAGTTTGGAGCTCCACCTCAGCATCCGTTACCACCACTGAGTCGATTTCGGCTTTTGCCAGCATCAGCTTATTGATGACTAAAGACTCGAATACCTCACACCTTGTGGGAGGGGTGATTCCCTGCTGGGATTGGGCAATGGCATCGATAAATGTTCGCTGAACATCTGATTCCAAAATGATGTTGTTGTCAACTTTTGCGACAATTTTGTCCAATACTTGTCCACTCGTCACGGTCTCCTCTTGGGCCATTACTGATTGGATACAAAAGACAAAACTGATTGCTACTAGTATGCGGTTTAGTTTACTCATTGTAAATATGAAAAGGCTAAGCCAGGGTGATTATTGATTCAAAGCAATAAATGCTTCTTCTTTGACTTCTTCGTTGATTTCTACGGGGTACTTTTCCCGAAGTGATTGGATTAATTTTTCATCCAGATATTCTTGATAATCCCGGATAACAAGCCCTCGGGTTTCTTCAAACTTTTTTGGACCTGCTGGATAGGAGCTGCCTAAAAGGACAAGGTGCAAATGTCCATCAATTTCAAGCTCTTGGTATTTTTGATCCAAATCCGCTTGGGAAAGAACCGGATTTGTAGGGATTTCCAGGGTTCCGGATTGAATTTGAAAAGCCAAAGGTGCAGTTTCTTCAAATTTATTTTTGAATTCAGTCGCCAGTTCGTTGGAATAAGTCTGATTTCGCAAAAGGTTGCGCGCTTCGTTGAGTTGGTTTACATCCAAGACTTTTACGATAATGGCTTCCGTGCGATTTTTCCACTGGTATTGGCCCAAGTTCTTTTCAAAATATTGCTTTTGTCCTATAGAATCTTGAATTCCTTTTTGCCAAACCTCTTGGTTCATTAAAGAAAACAACAGGATTCCATCCCGATATTCTTTTAGGAGCATTTGGTATTCCAGATTGTTGGAGGCCAAATCTTTCTCTTCTAAATCAGAAAGGACAAAAGAAGCAAAACGGTCATACCAAACGTCAAAATTTTTGTCATTGGAATTTAAGGTCAACTCTTGTTCCTGGATAAACTTCAGGAAGTCATCAACCTGATAGGAATTCGAACCTGCTTCAAATAAAAACTCAGATCCCCAATCATTTTGCAGCACTTCCGATTGAAAATTAGATGCAGGAATAGGGTTGAGTGTCTGCTCGAGTTTTCCTACCAATTCTTCATTTTCCTTAAATCCATAGCGGGACTTTTGAATGGCCAACTCCTGAGAGTGAATCATGGAAGAGCGAGAATCCCGCAAGATTCTTGAACGGATCATAGGTTCCAATTGCTCAAATGAATCCAATGGTTTTTTCCCTTCTAAACGAAGAATATGGTATCCATATCTAGTTTTGACAGGAGGAGAAACTTCTCCTTCTTCGGTAAGAGAAAAGGCAGCCATTTCAAATTCCGGAATCATGTTTCCGACCGAGAACCAGGGGAGAAGGCCACCTTTCTGGCTTGTTCCTGGATCTTCAGAATAGTTTTTGACGATGTCTTCCCAAGAAGTGGTGGGTTTTTGGATTTCCGTGTAGATGTCAGAGATTTTTCTGCGTGCACGGTCCTCGGATAAGGTATCTGACTCATCTACGCGAACCAAAATATGAGAAACCTGAACCTGACCGGGATTAGGTCGTCGATCCTGAACCTGAATGATGTGATATCCAAAACTGGTCAAAACCGGATCAGATACTTCACCTGGCTGAAGCATGTAGGCTGCATCTTCGAAAGGTTGGACCATTTGAAGTGCCGAAAAATATCCCAAATCCCCCTTATTAGTTTGTGCCGATGGGTCTTCTGAATATTCCAAAGCTAGGTCATTGATAGAAGCTCCATTTTGGATGTCTTGCTTCAATTTCAAGGCCATTTTCAAAACAGCAATTGAATCGTCCGAACTAGCGTTGGGAGGAAATCGAAGCAAAATGTGACTTGCTCGGATGATTTCCTGCATTCGGGAATAGGCTTTTCTTAATTCTCCTTCTTCTAAGGAATTTTTGATGAGGTAAGGGGCTTTCAGTTGCTCTTTAAAGGAATCAAATTCACGTTGAAATTCGGTGGTTTGATGAAGTCCCTGAGCCTCAGCCTCCGCTACTTTCAGCTTGTAGTTGATAAAAAGTGCTAGGTTGTCTTCAAATTCTTCTCGGGAAAGAGCTGCTGTAGTTCCTTCTGAATTCATGCCTTTTCCAACCAAATAGATGAATTCATTTAGAGAAACTTCTTGATTACCTACTGTCAACAAGGGCTTCTTCTGGCCAAAAACAGGCTGAACATTAGCCCCGATCAGAGTAAAAGCAACCAATAGGTTAAAAGTAAGGGCCGAAAAAGATCGGTAGATCATGAATTGTTGAGCTTTCTATTTCACTGCAATGTTACAAAAATATGAGTATTTTGGGTGAAATGCCTGAGCTTACAGGTATTTAACAAGAATTAGGAGCCAAAAAATTTTATCAATCGACAGGTATTGGTTCCTCCTTGAGATTCAAATTCGATATCATCCATGATTTTTTTAACCAAAATCAGCCCCAAACCACCCTTTCTCTTTTCTGAAATTACGGTTTTCAAATCCGGGGCTTCATAATCCAAAAGGTTAAAAGCTTTCCCTTTATCCTTTATTTCAAAAACTATCCGATCATCTTCCTTTCTCAAATTCAGTGAAATATGATCGCTTCCATTACAGTGATGGGAATGGATGATTAAGTTGGCACATACCTCTTCCACAGCTAAGGTGACCTGGTGCTTATCTTTCTCAGAAAGCATAATTTGAGAAAGATTCTTATCCAGAAACTTCCTCAATTCTGACAGGGCAGTAGTTTGACAAATTAGCTGAATGGTATGCTCCATGATTTAGTTTGCGTTCAAAGCAGCTTCTTTTTCAGGGAAAATAGGGATCAATTGGTCCAGTCCGAGAATCTGAAATACTTCCAATACACGCGGACTCAGGGAGAAGATTTTCAAGCTGATTCCTTGCTCCTGAAAATCTTCCAAATAAGACATGAATACACCCAATCCAGCGGAGGAGATGTATTCGATTGCCGAACCGTCCACAAGAATGGATTTGGCTCCATTTTCGGCAAGTTTTCGAATGGATTCATCAAGCTGTACGGAGTTGCTGGCATCTATTTCGCCTTTTGGTAGCAAAATAAAATGTGGGTGTTCCTGTAGGGTTTCTATGGATAGCATATTTTCAAATTAATTGAATTTGACAACCAATAAGGAATAATCATCATCGATCAAACCATCTCCTCCTACAAAATCGTGGAGGGTGTCGATTAATTTGGCTTGGATCTCTTTGGGCGAAAGATGATAGTTGATTTCCACAAGGGCCCGAATTCTTTCAAATCCGAATTGTTGGGATTTTTGATTCTTAGCCTCAACAATTCCATCGGTGAAAAGAACCAAAATATCCCCTGAATGGTATGTAAACTCTTTTTCCTCAACGTGTTTTTCGTACTGCATGTTTCTTAAAATTCCTAATCCCAACCCACCGATTCCCAAGTATTCGGCCTTTTGATTTCCGGATCGGTAGAAAAGGGTAGGGACATGCCCTGCACGAGCATGGCAAACTTGATGATGAAGGGTGTCAATGATAAAAATGGATGCAGTAATGAAATGATTCCGTTCTAGGCAGCGGCTTAGAGCTGCGTTCGAACGAATCATGAATTCTTTTGGGCTGAGATTGAGTTGGATAAGGCTTTGAAATACACCTTTCATTTGTGCCATATGAAAGGCAGCAGAAGTTCCTTTTCCGGATACATCCCCGATGATAATGGCATATCGGTGCTGATCCAGTTGGAAGGTGTCGTAGTAATCACCCCCCACTTCATCAGCGGCATTGGAGTAAGCGCATATTTCAAAATCCTTATTATGGTCCAAATTATTTGGTAATAAGGCTTTTTGTACCCGCTGCGCAATTTTCAGTTCTTCCTGATAGCGTTCATTTTGGATAGCTTGGTTTAAAAGCCGATGGTTTTCTACCGAAATACTCGCTTGCCGTGCAAAGGTTTCGATAATGGAAACCATTTCTTTGTTGAACCCATCTTTGAGTTCTTTGCAAAGGACCATTCGGCCGATGACGGACTTATTGATTACAAGTGGAACTAACAGCAAAGAACCGAATTTGGGATGGGAAATTTTTAAGGGAAGTGGGTTTAAAAGGTCTGCTTTGGATTCCTTGGCCCAATTCTGTGCGGCCGAATTGGATTCAATCAACTTCGAAAGCTCTTCTCGTTCCTTTTCTTCAATCCACCTTGTTTGAAGGATGGCTTGATCCCGGTCGGTTTGGTACATTTCCAACCAAGCTCCATCAGCAAATGAGGCACTCATGGAAGAGTCCATTAAGATATCCAATACTTTTTCCTCGTCTTCATCCGGCTGAATGGACTGACTTAAGCGCTGAAAATTAATAGCCTCGGTAAGCTTTTGCTCAAATACCGAGGATGTTGGAAGATTGAAAAGAGTAACCAAAAAACTGAATAGCGCATAGATCAAAATGAAGATATATAGGGAAATCAGAAACAGATTATCCAATAGATTGATGGGATAAGTCTGCTGTGCGCTGGAATAGGCATTTGTCTGCAGAAAGAGGTAGACCGAGCAGATAATGATGATCGCCAAAAAAAGCAGAGACTTCCACTTTTCCTTGAACGTGAGGTAGGGAATCCATTTCAAATTTACCGAAAGGAATCCTCCTAAAACAGTCAAAATCACAAAGCCGAAAATAAAGCTATAGCCAAAGGTATTTTGACTAAAAAAGACGAAAAACATGGCAATCAATAACCCGATTTCGTAAGTCTGCCACTGCTGAACGACTTGCTTGGTTTTTTGATAGAGGATAAGTTTTTTCCAGAGCAAAGTGGTCGAAATCAAGAAAATCGAAATCAATGCAAAATGTACATGGTAGAAAAAGTTGCGAAGAAATGGCTCCTGGCCCAGCTTGCTATCTCCAAGAAATTGATAGAATACCTGAATGACCAAAAAAGCGGCTGAGGCAAAAATCCCCGTGGAGGCTGCCCGCCATAAAAGATTGAGAAACTCGTTTTGGGCGTTTTTTTGGAGATTGTAATTGTAAAAAAAGTAGACGGTCAAGAAAAATAGGATCTCTAAAACCCAGGTGAATTCGGCGGCGATTCCTGAATTCAGATTGTTGATAACCCCAAATAGACGCACCAAATCCACAAATAGTAAGGCTAGCCATACTAAAATGGAGAGCAATAGACTCAGTCTTCCGATATGTATTGTGGGAAGTTTGATCATGGATTATATATCCCAATATTACTCAAAGGGATTGGAAAAATTTGGAGCGAAGCGATTTTGCTAACTCTTAGGATGTTAAAAAATTTTAATCCAGATGGTTTTTATTTACAGGCAAATCAAATCCGTTACTACTTCCTTTCCAAAACGGTCCTCGATTAGTTGGAGGATTTTACTTTTATTCATCTGAATTTCCCGTTTGATCGGTCCGGAACTTAACTTCACAAACAACTTTTTGTCCCGAATAAATACGGACTGGGTCCGGTCTGAGATAGTTTTTCCGACCATGTCTCCCCATTCGTGAACCAGTGATTTTTCACGGAATTTACCTTCAAGCCGATAGGCTTTTAGTAATTCCTGAAAGGCTTCCTCCAAAGGGGCTGCTTCTTTTTTACGTTCTGAAAATGATGCCATAGATTAGTAAAATAATGCTTGTGCGATACTATCTGCGAGTAGCATCCCGGATTTAGTCAAAGATAGCTTTTTCTTTTCCCTTTGTATCCATCCCGCTTTTTCAAATTCCCGAATTTTAAGAGATCTGTCCTTCAAGAGGTTTTTTTCGAATTTTTCTTGAAGCAAGGCTAAATCAATTCCCCAACTGGTTCGAAGAGCGGTAAGTAAGTACTCATTCAGGCGATCAATTTCATCCAAAGGATCTGGAATTAAAGGCAAAGAATCTTGAGATAAAGCCTTGATATATTTGGGGTTATGGCTTGGGTTAAGAAAACGCTGCTCTCCATCAAAGGAATGTGCTCCTGGCCCCAAACCTAAATAGGCTTGTCCTTTCCAATACAAAGAGTTGTGTATAGATTCCTGTTGAGGTTTGGCAAAGTTTGAAATTTCGTATTGGGAATATCCGGCTTCTTCAGTTAGATCTTGAAGGATTTCAAATTGTTGGGCCACAAATTCTTCATCAGCAGGGTTGAATTTCCCTTTTCGTGTCCAGTTACCCAAAGCCGTGCCTTCTTCCACTGTGAGAGCATAACAAGACAAATGTCCTGGGTCTTGGGAAAGGGCAGTCTTTAAATCACTGATCCACAGCCCATGATCTTGATGCGGGAAGCCATAAATCAAATCCATACTGAATTTTTTGAATCCTGCTGCCCGAGCTATTTCGATGGCAGCCAAAGATTCTCTTGAATTATGGGCGCGGTTGTAAAATTGGAGCACTTCATCCTGAAAGCTTTGAATTCCCAGACTGAGTCGGTCAATTCCCAAATTTTTCCATTCAGCTAATTTGGTTGGGGTAAGGTCGTCAGGATTAGCCTCTAAGGTGACTTCTAGAAGATCCAAGTTGAAATTTGCGTGAATAGCCGATAAAATTTCTTCCAGCCATTCGGGCTTGGATAGGGAGGGAGTCCCTCCGCCAAAATAAATTGTGTTGATGGTTTCGCCTTTCAGAAAGTCCTTTCGCAAAATGGCTTCCCGTGCGATAAGCGAGGTCATGGTTTGAAATTGGCTGGTATTAGTGCTAAAGTGAAAATCACAATAATGACAAGCCTGTTTACAAAAAGGGATATGAATATAAATTCCAGCCAATTTGAATTCTTTAATTTGCAAATATAAGTATTAGCCCATCGTCCGTGTTCCAAAAGTTCATACTGGCCTTTTTTCTGTTTTTAGTTTTTTGCAGTTCTGCTATTTCCCAGCAGAATTATTGGTTGGGCTTTCGGGATAGTTTGCATCAGAATATTCCGGGTCAATGGAAGGTGTTTGAAGATTCGGTACAGCGGAATTTTTATTTGGACTCGCTTATACAGAAAGCATGGGAAGAAGGTTTTTTAGGAGCTGCTTTTGATCGCATTCTAGATAAGGGGGATTCCCTTTGGGTCGAATTTTATCAGGGGCCAAAAATTCAACAAATTCAACTTAAGCAAGGGAATCTTCCTGGAGAACTGAAAACGATTCCCAAAGAACCCTTGGATTTTAAGGAAGTCAATCAGCTATTTCTGGCGGTGTTAAAGGAAGCCGAAAATATAGGGTTTCCTTTTGCAAGCGTCCGATTGGATAGTCTAAAAAGGAGGGGAGAGGAGTTAAGTGCAATTCTAGATTTAAACCTTGGTCCTGAAATCCGTTGGGATTCCCTTCAGATAGAAGGAGCTTCAGCAACGAAGGAATCTTACCTTCAACGATTATCTAGGATTGAAATTGGAACTTCATTTTCGCAGAAGGAATTTGAAGAAGCTAGCAAGAGAATAAATAGAAGTCCCTATTTTAGATTGGCAGGTCCTCCGAAAATTGATTTTCGCCTGCAAAAAGCAAGTCCTGTATTTAGGTTGAACGACCGAAATTCCAACGTTTTAGATGGGATTTTAGGTGTTTTGCCCAATGAAAATGAACCGGGGAAGGTATTGATCACCGGCCAATTGGATTTGGAACTTTACCATTTGGGAGGAAAAGGCCGAGATGTGTCTGTTCATTGGCAGCGATTCAATGAATTGACCCAGCGATTGGAAATAGAGGCTAAGGAGTCCTTTGTTTTCGGTTCGGGCTTGGATGTATTTGGAGAATTTAGCCTCCTGAAGCAGGATACGAGCTTCATTAATCGAAGGCTGGGTGTTCACTTCGGTTACCAAACGAAAAGTCCTTTTTATTTTGATTTTTTTGTGAGGAGACAAGCAGGGGATTTGATCTCAACCGTTCCATTTTCTGAAATTACTGAACTCCCGGAAACGGCGGATTTTAGATGGTCTGAGTATGGGGTTCATGTCCGGCTGGATTTATTGGATGATGCCATTGCACCTAGAAAGGGTGCAAAAATTGAGGTTGGATTTTCGGCTGGAAACAAAGAGATTCTTCAAAATACCGGGATTCCGGAGGAAGTATACCAAGGCTTGGATTTGCGGACCCCGCAATATTCTTTAATCGGAAAGTTTGAGAAGCATTTTTATCTGAAAAGAAGTTGGGGGATATATTGGGCTGCTGCAGCTGGAACGATCCGAAATGAAAATTTACTTCAAAATGATCTCTATCGCCTGGGAGGATTACAAACCATTCGGGGATTCAATGAGAATTTTTTCTTTGCAAGAGACTATTTTTACATGAATTTAGAACCTAGGCTGTTTTTTGGAGAAAATTCCTTCCTGTTTCTATTTTCTGACTGGGGCTTTTTGGAAAACCCGTATTTTGCGGAGTCCTTGGAAACGCCTTTGTCATTTGGCTCGGGAATTAGTTTTGAGACGGATTCTGGTGTTTTTCGATTTGTGTATGCCGTGGGGAAAACCAAAGAACAACCTTTGTCGCTTCAATTTTCAAAAATCCATTTTGGATATTTAGTTCGGTTTTGATTTATGAGATTCAAATTTTCAGTTCTTCTTCTCCTTTTCTTCACCTTTGATTGGACGCAACTCTTTGCACAAGTTTTGGAGGATTTGACCGATGAATGGAAGCAAGAAGAAGTGAAAAGTTGGTTTTCATCTTCCAACCGCCTAGATCAGTGGGTTAATTTAGGCCAATTTCCAGAAGCTTTTTTGGTCATGCAGGTGCCCGAGCAAACCTTGGTTTTTGAAGGTGAGCGTTTATGGTTTTTTTCAAAAAGAGACACTTTTCTGACTAGACAAATCAAGGATTTAAGATCAGAATTTGGGAAAGATTCGATACAGCTGACCTATTTTAAGAAAAGGTTGGGAGGTGTCCGGCCGCTCTTGCAAAAGACAGTAAGTGTAAAAAATCTAGAAGTTGGCAAAGTGGAAAGCAGCTCCGTGGAGGGAAGTATAAGCAAGGTTTTCTCACGTCAGGAGGTTCGGGATTTCTTCTTGATAGCTTTTTTGGTTGCCTTATTTCTATTGGCAGGTTACCGGCAGGTTTATCCATATATTTTCTTTTCCATAGTAAGTCCTAGGGGATTGGTCACCGATGAGGATTTTTCAGAAAGCGGAAGCCTTCAAAAGTTTTTCTCTTTGGACATTTTATTGTTCGTGTTTTTGGTAAATATTTTAACCTCGCTTGGGGCGATTTTGGGCTTGATCTTCTTCCGTCCGGATTTATTGTTAGGCTGGGGAGTGGATTCATCGGATCGGCTATTGGGACTTTGGTTATTAGTGGCGGTTGCCTTGTTGATATTGACGATTGTTAAGTTTGTGGGCATCCGAATCATTGCGGTATTGTTTGATTTGTCAAGATTGGAGTTTCCGCATTTTTTCTATTTGCTCAGATTGATTGTTTGGTCCAATTTATTGTTTGTGATGGTTGGCTTTTTCTACCTCATGAATGCGTATTACGAGCTTGAAATATTCCTGACTTTATCCTACAAGGTGTTTTTTTGGATGTATTTACTGGGAATAGGGTTTTTGTTCCTCACCATGATGAATCGTCTGTCATTTAAGAAATATCATTTATTTACTTACCTTTGCATCGCAGAATTGGTGCCTTTCCTGATTTTGGTGAAAGGCGTCATGGTTTTCGGACATTACTAAAAGTAAAACGCATTATTCAAGCATGACTGCATCGACAAAGGACAGGCTCAGACCCGTTAAAAGTATTCTTGTCTCCCAGCCAAAACCAGCTAATGATAATTCCCCTTATTTCCAATTAGCGGAGAAATACAATCTAAAAATTGACTTCAGGCAATTCATAGAAGTTCAACCAGTTTCTCCGAAGGATTTTCGAAAGCAAAAGATCGACATTCTAAAGCATACCGCTGTGATTTTCACCAGTAGAAATGCCATCGATCACTTTTTTAATATTTGTAAGGAGTTCAAAATTGAGATGCCTCCTGATATGAAATATTTCTGTATTTCCGATCAGACAGCTCATTATCTTCAGAAGTACATTGTGATCCGAAAGAGAAAGCTTTTTGTTGGTACCAAAACAGCCCAGGATCTTTTTGATTATTTTAAAAAGCATAAAAACGAAAAGTATCTTTTCCCATGTTCAGATATCCGAAAAGATGATATTCCTGAATATTTGGAGAAGAATAATATCGGTTTTACTGAAGCAATCATTTATCATACTGTAGCGGCTGATCTTTCCGATTTAGCGGATGTGAAGTATGATGTCTTGGCTTTTTTCAGCCCATCAGGTATCAAATCCTTAAAAGTGAACTTCCCTGATTTTGTGCAGGGTCCCACTAGAATAGCGGCTTTTGGGCCTACAACGGCAGAGGCTGTACGGGAACAAGGCTTGATTTTGGATATCGAGGCGCCCCTACCAAATGCCCCAAGTATGACGGGAGCATTGGAGCTTTATATAAAAAAGGCCAATAATTTGTAAGATTAGAAATCAAAATCAGTGGTTTTTCAGTTAAAATCCTTACAATAGTCCTTTAATCTGTAAAAGCCACTTTGGTTATGATTTTGAGCTTACGCTGGAAATATATTTTTGCTTTTGCGATTTCGATCAATTTGCTGTTTTCCGGCAAGGTCTTTTCTCAGCAGGATGCGCAGTTTACTCAATACATGTTTAATGGCATGTATTACAACCCTGCATTTGCTGGGAAAGAAGGCGGTTATCGTTTTTCTGCTTTGCATCGCTCACAATGGTTTAATTATGCAACTTCCACTGGAGGTGGCGGGGCTCCTGTTACACAACTTCTTACCGCTCAAGGTAGACTCGAGGATAAGAACATTGGTTACGGCCTTACTGTGGTTAATGATCAAATTGGAGCCACAGGAAATTTAGAGATTAACCTTCAAGGGGCTTACCATAAGCAAATTAATCGAACCACTTTAAGCTTTGGAGCTTATGTGGGGATGTTTTCCAGTTCATTAGATTATGGGGAACTTGTTGTGGTCAACCCTGAACCCAACTTGCCTACTTCCGGAAAAGAGAATTCCATGAATTTCAACGTTGGGGCAGGCCTTTTGGTGGATAGAGGGAATTATTATGTAGGTCTTAGTAGCCGCCATATAAATAGACCAAGTTTTGATTTTGGAGATGGGGGCATTTCAAACCCCTTGGAGAATCATTCTTATCTTTTGTTTGGATATCGGTTCCGACCCGTGGGACAATTTAGAGTGGAACCAAGTTTTCTGTTAAAATCTGTCTCCCTTAATAATTTTTCCTTTGATCTCAGCGTTATTGGTACCTACCAAAACCGAATCACTGGAGGTTTGGCTTTTCGAGGAGAGGAATCACTATCTGTGATTTTGGGCTATTCTCTATTGCCAGACAACTCCTTGACCTTGGGTTATGCTTTTGATTTGGTCATCAGTGGGTTGGAAGCCAAGTCTCCAACAAGTCATGAGCTCCTATTAAGGTATCGGTTGACAGAGGTAACTAGGGAAGTTCAGCGAGTAATTCAACGGACCCCTAGGTTCAGGTTTTAGGTTTTAGTTTTAAAATATCGGCGGAAATAATAATAATTTATTGATTTTAAAGTTGGCAGGTTATTTGCATAAATGTCAAAAATTCCGCTAAATTTCGCTGAATGAGAAGATTTTAAACTGGAAAATCATTTGATGATATAAAAAATGTCATTTATGTATAATAAAATTAACCTACGCTTAGCGAGCATAACTTTAGGTCTTGCGATCGCGACAATTCTTCCGGGTTGTGGACTTTTTAGTAAGAAAGGTTCAGCCAGTGAAAAGTTGAACAGAAGAGGCGAAGTGACTGGTGTTCCTAAGCGAGCTCAGTGGCAGCAAAATCTCCCCTACGATATGGTGCCTGTGAAGGCCGGTACTTTTTGGATGGGACAGTCTGATGAGGATATCGCTTTTTCTCAATCATCCATGAATAAACAGATTACCATATCTGAATTTTTTATGGATAAATATGAAGTATCCAATAACAAATACCGACAGTTTTTGGAGTCAGTAAGAAATGGAGAACTCACTTATGGTACTCCTACCACCTTACAAGAAGAACCTCAATTTAATTTAGAAGAACTGAAGCCGGATACCACTGTTTGGTCAACCAGCTTCACTTTCCATTATGGTGACCCATTGATGGAGTTCTATTTTGATCATCCGGCATTTGATGATTATCCAGTTGTAGGAATTACTTGGGATCAAGCTAAAAAGTATTGTGAGTGGAGAACTTACTATATGAATGCCAATGATGAATTCGAGTTCGATCTACCAAGTTTCCGTCTTCCTACTGAAGCGGAATGGGAATATGCAGCAAAAGGAGGTAAAGATGTTGCGAAATATCCCTGGGGAGGTCCTTATTTGAAAAATAAAAGAGGATGTCTCATGGCTAACTTTAAGCCTGGAAGAGGTAATTACATCGACGATGGCTTTGCTTATACAGCTCCTGTAGATGTATTTGCTCCAAATGGCTTTGGTCTGCACAATATGTCTGGAAACGTAGCCGAGTGGGTATTAGACGCATATTCTGCTACTTCCAGGACAGTTACTTGGGATTTGGATCCAGTATATGATGTAGAGACCGAGCCACGAAAAGTTATCCGTGGAGGTAGCTGGAAAGACATTGCCCATTATTTAGAGACATCTACCAGAGCGTATGAATATCAGGATGTGGCACAAGCACACATTGGATTCCGAACTGTAATGACCTTCATCGGTAGATCAGGTTCTATGGATGTTAAATCCAACAAGCGCAGAAGAAGATAAGAAAAACAACCCTTTTTAATAAAAACCAAACACCTTAATTCAAACAACAAAAATGGCTAGCAACAGCAACTTCTTTTATTCCAACGTCATGCCGAAGATCTATGGTATCGGCGCGGCTGTCGTAATTCTCGGTGCGATGTTCAAAATTTTGGACTGGCAAGGTGCTAACTGGATGATCGGTATCGGTTTAAGTACTGAGGCCGTGATCTTTTTCCTTTCAGCTTTTGAGCCTAGACCTCAAGAAGTAGATTGGTCAAAGGTTTACCCAGAGCTAGCCGGAGGTGAAAGTTCAGGAAGACCAAAAGCTAAAGCAGCTGCTTCTGATGGAGTGACTCAGAAATTGGATGACATGCTTTCTAAGGCGAAAGTAGGTCCAGAGCTTATTGAAAGTTTAGGCAAGGGCATGCAAAACCTAGCCTCTTCTGCTGAAAAAATGGGCAACCTTGCAGATGCCGCTGTTGCTACAAATGAATACGCTACTAACGTAAAAACTGCAGCCAAGACTTTGGTGGATATGAATGCGTCTTATGGAAAGACTGCAGCCGCTCTTACAGAAATGTCAGCAGCTTCTCAGGATGCAAAAGAGTATCATAACCAAGTGAAAACTGTAACACAGAATCTTTCTGCTCTTAATGCAGTCTATGAATTGGAATTGCAAGATGCTAATAGTCATGTGAAGGCGTTGAACAAGTTCTATTCTAATATGACTACAGCAATGGAGGGAATTACTGCAGCAGGTAAGGAAACAGAAGCATTCAAAAATGAACTAGCGAAATTGAATGCTAACGTAAGCTCTCTAAATAAAATCTATGGTGGTATGCTTTCAGCTATGAAAGGGTAATCAATTCCATTCATCCAAACTGACAAACCAAACCAATGGCAGGAGTAAAAGAGACACCTAGACAGCGGATGATCGGGATGATGTACCTGGTTTTGACGGCCTTGCTGGCCCTCCAGGTAAGTAATCAGATCCTCCAGAAATTTATCCTCATCAATGATGGGATGGAGCGAACCTCCCGCAATTATATTTTAGATAATCAAAATGCGGTTAGTTCGATTGAATATACTGTAGAGCAGCAAGGTAATAATGAACGAGATGTTCCTAAAGTTGCTGCGGCACAGCAGATTCGTGCAGCTTCCAAAGAAATCTATGATTATTTGGAAGTTCTAAAAAGAGACCTGATTGAGCAATCCAATGCAAAAAATGAAGAAGGTAACTTCGTCAATGCAGCATTGAAAAACACAGAAGTTGCCGGTAACATGTTTGTGAACTCCGGCAAAGGAGAAGAATTGAAAGAAACTTTAAATTCCTATCCAGCGAAAGTAGAAGAGATTCTTTCAAGTGTAGGAATTACAGATTTGAAATTTGAGCGTATTGCACTTGATGCTTCCGAAATTCCTCTTTTCGCCAATAATAGAGAGGTAAATGGAAAAAGCTTTGTCGCTCTGAACTTTGTCAAATCACCAGTTGGAGCTGTAATCGCTTTGCTTTCTCAGTACCAAAATGAAGTACTTAACATTGAAAGTGAAGCCCTCACAAACATTGCTAATACAATTGGGTCCTTCTACTTCAAGGCTGATATTACTGAAGCTCAGATTTCTGCGGTTTCTAATATTGTAGCGGCAGGTACTAAGTTTGAAGCAACCATGTTTATCGCTTCTTCTTCTTCCTCAGCTCGTCCTTCAATGTCATTGGATGGTCGTCAAATCGAGGTCGACGAAAAAGGTTTCGGTAGAATTGAATTCACTGCTACTCCTGCTTCTGAATACGATGATAGAGGATTAGCAAGAAGAGTTCTTCAAGGAGAGATCATTACCAATATTGGTGGTGAAGACCAAGTTCTCCCTGTTGAATATGAATATTTCGTTGCACAGCCAGTTGTGAAAGTTTCTTCAGAAGTGGTTCAGCAATTGTATGCAGATTGTGCTAACGAACTTCTAATCGAAGTTCCAGCCCTTGGAAATACCTATGCTCCAGAGTTTAATGTAAGTAATGGTCAGGCGATCAAAGGAAACTCTCCTGGTCAAGTGACAATTATCCCGGGTGCAACTGGTAAAGTAACAATCGGTGTAAGTTCAGGTGGAAATAAAATTGATGACGTAACGTTTGATATTAAGCCTGTTCCTGCTCCATCACTTGTTCCTACCATGTCTAACGGAACTCCAGTTGATATTGCGCAAGCTCAGGCAATTGGCTCCTTGACTGGATTGCAATTACAAGCAGTTCCGGAACCAACATTTGGTAGAACAATGGCTAAAGACGCAAACTTTGAAGTAACTGGAGGTGAACTTCGATTGCTTCGAAATGAGGTTCCAAGACAAACCGTTCGGATTTCTTCTGGAAACAACCTCGCTATGCGTCAATTGCTTGAAAGTGCCCGGCCTGGGGACGATATCGTGATCGAAGTAAATCAAGTAACCCGTACCAATTTTAGAGGAAATAAAATTCCTTCTGAGTTGAGACAAATTATTCGTATCGCGATCAAATAATAAGCGTCGAAAAGTTTAAAGATTATGAAAAAGATCCTTCAATATTCCTTCGTTATCATCTTGATGGCAGCTGTGTCTTGGACATTTGAGGCCCAAGCACAGGTCGCTACAAGCGTTAATCCTTCAGGGTATGGCGACCGTCAGTTTCAGATGGACACTATTTTTTCGTCAAAACGAATTCGTGAAGACGATAAAATGTATCAAATCGGTGTTTGGAGGAGAATTGATCTTCGTGAAAAGTATAATCTTTCACTCTATGGTTCTGGTGACACCAAATCCAATGGGATCATCAACCAGATTTACAAGGCAGTAGTTGAAGAAAATGCTCTTGAAGTTTTCGGAGATGAAGAGTTCACACAGCCTCTTTCAATTGCTGAATTCCAGGAAAATTTCTGGTTGAACGCCTTGGGAGATAGCATCTTTGTGAAGCAATTGTACTACTTGGACTTTAAAGAGGATTTCGTTTTTGATAAGCACCATTCTGACATGGTCTTCGACGTAAAGTACTTGCATTTGGTGATGCCATCTCAAACTAATTCAAATGCAGGTGAAAAGACTATCGGTTATATCAGATACAAGGATTTCTACAACTATTTCAAGGATCATCCTGAAGCTCGTTGGATCAACTTCCAAAATCTATCTAAAAGTCTAACGTACGATCAGGCTTTCGATACCCGACTATTTAGATCCGTGGTTCGTGAATTTACCAATCCTGATGAAGCTTTGATTGCAGATATGGTTAATCCAGATCATCCGAATCCGGAAATGCAGGCCTATTTAGATGCCTTGGCCTTTGAATATAAACTATTAGAATTTGAAAATTCCCTTTGGGAATGGTAATTAAAAAGGGAGCTTGTTAGCTCCCTTTATTTTTTTCCATCCATTCCAATAAATCCTTTGCTCTACTCTTTCCAATCACTTCAACGATTTCCTCCTCTGATGCTTCTTTGATTTTCTTTACGGACTTGAAATGCTTCAATAATTTGTTGGCAGTGGATTCTCCGATTCCTGGGATTGCAGTCAGTTGAGTCCCAAATGCATTCTTACTTCGTACTTTTCTATGAAATGTAATTGCGAAGCGGTGGGCCTCATCTCGAATGCGTTGCAATAGTCTTAAACTCTCTGATTTTTTATCGATATGAATAGGGTACATATCACCCGGAAAATAAATTTCCTCCAATCGTTTCGCGATTCCAATAATTGGCATTTTTCCATATACCCCCAGTTCTTGTAAAGCTTCTACAGCAGCAGAAAGCTGTCCCTTTCCTCCGTCAATTACAATCAGCTTAGGAAGACTCTTCCCTTCTTCCAATAACCGTTTATAGCGTCTTCCTACAATTTCTTTCATACTGGCAAAATCGTTGGCCCCCTTGACTGTTTTTACGTGGAAATGACGGTACTCCTTAACTGCTGGCTTTCCGTTTAGAAAACAGACCATACTTGCAACAGGACTTGTTCCTTGAATATTGGAGTTGTCAAAGCATTCGATATGGTCAGGAATATCCGGTAAGCTGAGGTCTTCTTGAAGTTGTCGAATGACTCTGTCTTTTTTATCCTTATTCAGCCCTTGAAGGAGTGCTTTTTCTTGTTTGTAGAACCGGGCATTCTTTAGCGATAATTCAATCAATTTCTTTTTATCTCCGATTTTGGGGTTTACCAGATTCAGTCCTTCAATCGGATTTTCAATTTCAAAAGGAACCAATACTTCTTCAGCATCACTCTGAAATTGGTCCTGTAAGCGAATTAATGCAGTCAAAAGAAGCTCTTCTTCCGATTCATCGAGTTTCTTTTTCAACTCTACATTTTTTGAGACGATCAAAGCCCCATTTTTTACGCGCATGTAATTGACATAGGCGTATTTCTCATCCGCAACCAAGGTGCATACATCATGGTTGTGGATGGTAGGATTGGTTACTAGGGATTTTGCCTGGTACTTCTCCAGCAAATCCAATTTTTCTTTTGCCCGCTGGGCTTTTTCAAACTCCAGATTTTGGGCATATTTCTGCATTTCTTGCTTGAAATAGGTCTTGGGTAAACCCAAGTTTCCCTTCAAAATATGTTTGGCTTGATCCAGATCTTTTAGATAGTCGGATTCCTTTTGTAAACCCACACATGGCCCCTGACAATTTCCAATATGAAATTCAAGGCAAACCTTATACTTCCCTTCTTGGATTTTATAAGGGGAAAGGTCCAAGTTACAGGTGCGAATAGTGAATAAAGAGCGGATCAAATCCAATACATTATTCATGGCTTTCACACTAGCAAAAGGGCCATAATAGATTCCTCTTCCTGGAATCATTTTTCGGGTTTGAAAAATGCGGGGGAAGGGTTCTTGGGTGACCAATAAATAAGGATAAGTTTTATCATCCCGTAGAAGAATATTGTACTTCGGTTGAGATTTTTTGATCAGGTTATTTTCTAAAAGTAGCGCATCAAACTCCGAGTTGACCAAGGTGATTTCGATCCATTCAATTTCTCGAACCATCCTTCGGGTTTTCAGATTGACTCCGTTGTTTTTGTTAAAATAACTACTTACCCGTTTTTTAAGGCTTTTGGCTTTTCCTACATATATCAATTCCCCTTCAGCATTAAAATACTTGTAAACCCCAGGATGGTCCGGGAGTAGATTGTATTCTGTAGGGCGAAATGAAGAGGATTCCATGGAGCTAAATTAAAAAAACAGCTTTGAAGGAAAGCTGTTTTTTAGGATAGTGCTTATATAGACTTAAAAGTCGTTCTTTTTGGCATCGTAATCAAAATCAACGAATCGCTGACTTTCTTGCTCGTAGACGTCGCAGTCAATTTCAATACTCAAAGGTCGCTCCGGTCTGGGGAATGGTCCTTTGGTGTATCCCAGATCTTTATCTGCATAGACCTTTTCCATGTATTTGACCCAGATAGGCCTGGCAGTTCGGCTACCTTGGCCCGCAATCCAGCTTCGGAAGTGTATGGCTCTGTCATCACCTCCAACCCATGTGCCAGATACTAGATCTTTACTGATACCCATATACCATCCATCGGATGCATTTTGAGTGGTACCGGTTTTACCTCCAAGCTCATTGCCCTCTCGAAGACTCCAAGGCACACCTTGGCTGGTGCCTGATTCTTCTTCGAATCCACCACGAAGCATATAAGTCATGAGATAGGCATGTTCCTCACTCATAGCAGGTCGCTTTTTCGGAGTAAACTGCTGAATTACATTTCCGTTTTTGTCTTCGATCCGATCAATGTAGAATGGGGTAGTGTATTCCCCTTTGTTGACAAAAGTCCCAAAGGCACCTACCATTTCAAAAATAGAAACATCATTTACTCCCAAAGCTAAGGCCGGTACCTCTTCCAAATCACTGGTTACACCTATCCGCTTGGCAGTTTCTACCACCACTTTAGGACTCAATTTTTTCATCATGTAAGCCGTGATGGAATTGACTGATTGAGCCATCGCCTTACGGATCGTCATCTTTTCATAAGTGAACTCCCCATTGGCATTGGAAGGACTCCATGCAGGCTGTCCTGGAATGAAAACTTCCACTGGTTGGTCGATCACCGAATAGCAAGGACTATATCCATTCTCGATTGCCGCAGCATAAACAAAAGGCTTAAAAGTGGAACCCGGTTGACGTTTTCCTTGCTTAACATGGTCAAACTTGAAATACTTATGGTCAATTCCTCCGACCCAGGCCTTGATATGACCGGTATGAGGATCCATACTCATGAAGCCCGCCTGCAAAAACTTCTTATAATAGCGTAAAGAATCCATTGTGCTCATCAGCGTGTCAATCTCTCCTTCCCAGGAAAAGACCTTCATTCGCTTTTTTTCATTTAGCTTAATATTGATAGAGTCTTCATTGTCTTTGTATCGGAGTTTTAATAATCGATAGGCCTCCGTACGTTTGACTGCATTTTCGATGAAATTAGGGATTACACGGTTTTCACTATCTACCCAAGGGTCCCTGCCATTCATTTCCTTATAAAAAACCTTTTGCAATTCACTCATATGCTCTTCAACCGCTTCCTCAGCGTAGCGTTGCATTCGGCTATCAATAGTCGTGAAGATTCTTAAACCATCTCCAAATAGGTCATAGGAACTTCCATCAGGTTTTAAGTTTTCCTTGGTCCATTTTAATAGGTCTGCCTTTAAGATTTCCCTGAAATAAGTAGCTAATCCCTTATTATGGTTGGCAACATTATAATCCAACTCAATGGGAAGTTGAGAAATAGAGTCATATTCCGTTTCGGAAAGGACATCGTTTTTGACCATTTGGGATAAAACAGTATTCCTTCTTCTTAGGGAATTATCCGGATTATAAACTGGGGAATAATAGGTTGGAGCTTTAAATAGACCTACTAAAACGGCCGACTCCTGAACGTTCAGCTCGGAAGGTTCTTTGTTAAAGAAGGTTTCGGCTGCTGTTTTAATGCCATAGGCATTTGAGCCAAATTCGGAAGTATTCAAATAAAGGGTAAGGATTTCTTTTTTTGTATATGCCTTCTCCAATTGTGTAGCTACAATCCATTCCTTGGTCTTGATAATAAGCATGCGAAGTCCTGGGACTGAACTCAAAAGCCCTTGATTTGCATCGGTTCTAGTTTTGAAAAGGTTTTTCGCAGTTTGCTGACTGAGAGTAGACCCACCGCCTGCATCTTGACCCAATAAGATGGATTTGACAAAAACCCGCATCATTGCTTTGAGGTCAATACCTGAATGATCTTCAAATCGAACATCTTCCGTAGCAATCAAGGCATTGACCAGATTGGGGGACAGTTCATCAAAGGTGACAGGGCTTCGGTTTTCCCGATAGTAGGTTCCCAGCAAAACACCATCCGCTGAGTACAGCTCAGAAGCGACTTCTGTATCCGGGTTCTCCAAAGCTTTGAAATCTGGAAGTGGACCAAATAGCCCCAAGAAGTTCACACTTACCATCCACACGAAAACTATGAATCCCAATACGCCGGCGGCGAAGGCAATCCATAGGATTTTTATGGTTTTATTGACCCAAGTTGGGCTAGTTGGTTTTTTTGATTTACTCATAGTATTAATAGGCAACCTTAAAGAAGGCTCGATACTCTTCGATGTTTTTTGTTCGGTTCAAAGTCTGGAAGTTCTCGATAGAAATGAAAAACGCGTTTTCTTTGATTTTTTCAGTGATATTCGATGACTCGAAATCCTCCATGAATTTCAGATAATATTCCTTTGCCTTCTCCGCATTGTTGAATGGGCTGATGATGAAAATGGCATTTTCTCGGTTCATATTCATATTTCCAGTACGGAGTCGGGCATTGGAGAAGTTTTTTGCATGGAAATTTTCCAAGTCAGCGATGACCCCTTGGAATTCTTCAGCCTCCTCCGGGTTCATTACCAAAACCATGATATGAGTTTGATTTTCATTTAACTTAAATGGTGAATCAATCAGGTTTGGATTCGTAGCAGCAGAGTCCGCTTCAGCAAGCACTTGATTGGTTGAGTCTAGAGCTGCTGAGTCAACTGGATTCAAAGCTGCCAACTCTTCTGCCGACAGCAAGGGTTTTAGCATATTCCTTGCCAATTCCACCAACTGTTCATCTTGAGAGTTTTCAATGTATGCTTCCAATCTGCCCCTAAACCTCTCCTTGCTCTCGATTTTACCTGTCACCATGATGTCGAGTAGCAAAAGGCGTTCAGTATTCCGGGTTAATGGATATTCTTCTAAAGTACGTTGAATCAATTGTCTAGCCTGTCGGTATTGACCGGCATAATACATGTCATAGGCTTGCTCGTAATTTTTTGAGGATGCTAAATAAGCTAAATTTCCTGATGCAGCATCCGGGTTATTTACAGAGAAAGTGTATTGAGATTCCGGAAATTCCCGGTTGAGACGGCTGATATATTGTTGGAAGTTTCCTCCTCGATCTTTTTGAGCAAGATACAAGAGATAATATGCCTCGGGTTTTCGATTACTGGTTGGGTATTCCCGAACCAATACTTCCAAATTGTCAATGCTTGCTTCCACTTCCTCTAAGTCGAAATAAAGGAGTTTACCCAGTTCGAAATAGGACTCTTCCAGCTCCTCATTCAAGGTGGCTATCTCTTCTTCGCTTTGAGGAATTTGAGCCAATAGACTCTCAATATCTGGTAATTGACTCAAGGGATTTTCTTCATTTGTACTCAAGGAATCAGTTTGAGATTCGGGGCTGGTAGGAGAGTTGCTTTGGAAAATGGCTGCGCTTCTTCGCCAATTATCCTGTAGCGGTCGATTTCCCCAAACTCTTCGAAAATCAATAGCTCCTTGCTGCATGGCAACGGCATTATCAAAGTAGAAGGTCGAACCTGTACCTCGATCAGAGAAGGCAAGCAGGTTATCGAAAATGCTGGAACTTTTGGGCTGCTCCTTTTCCCGGGCCTCGGCCAGTAATCGTTCTTCTTCTTTTTTGATGAATTGTTCGGCAATTAATCTTTGCTCTTCCTCACTGAGTCCGCTCAATCGTACCAAGCTGTCATTGCTTTGGATTCTTTCTACATGAAATACATATTGGTCCAAAACCTCTTTTTGGTCAGCAATTTGAGCAGCGACCGGATCGGTGGCCTTAATAAAGGTAAGAGCAGAGTCCAAGTAGTATTTTGTTGCCCGGTAATCACTATACTCTTCCAGGTAAATATCCGCCAGCTTCTGATAGATATAGCCCTTCAATCTCGGATTGCTTCCTGGTTCTTTCGCTGCCTGATGAAGTAAATCCACAGTTAAAGGCAAATCTCCTTGCTTTTCCTCAAATAGTGCTCTTTCGTACACCACTACATCTTTCAGGTCCTTGTTTTTGGGGTCTTTGTAAAGAGCTTCGTAGTAGTTCCTAACCTTCCGCAAGTCTTTTGTGGCATTAAGTTCGGCTACTTGCTGGGCAAAAAGTTGTGCAAAAAAAGCCCGTTCGTAGGGAGGATTTCCTTCCAAAGTCTTTTTGTAAAAATCATAGGCTAAATTATCCAAACCTTCCCGCTGATAGCGCTGTGCGAGGATAAAATAAATTCGGGAGGCTTCTTTTTTATTTTTGGAATATTCGACTGCTCTGTCCAAAGCACCGATGACTCCGTTTCGATCGTTTCGCTTCTCATAGTAATAAGCCAAGGTTCGATAGAGCTCGAATCGGTTTTCGTCAGAAATCTTTTGTTCTTTGGAAAGGTAATCGATGGTGAAGTTGGCATTTTCAATTTCTCCCAAATCCACATACATTCTTAGCAATCCGATGAGCGCCTGATGGCGAAGGTCTCGATCCTTGCTTTCTACATTGACATACTTCAGGGTATTCTTGGCATCGTCAAAGTCGGCTTGTAGGTAGTCGATTTTTCCCAATAGGAAATAACTATCATCTACCCATTTTGAAATTCGATGCCATTCTATGGCTTTCGATGCAAGCTCTCTAGCTGATTCCAATTTCTCTTTGTTCCCTTGAATGATGCCGGAATCTATAGGGATAAATACCGGAAGAATCTGGGTGTAATCTTCTTTGTAGTCTTGACTGTTTTCATCCAAAACCTCCTCAATTTTCACATCAGCTAAGTAATAGGCATTGTAGTGAGAAGTGAGATTATGGAAAGCCCGATTCGTAAAGGTGTCCCGCTCTGATGAGCAGGCCGCCAAGAGTAGGAGGAAAAGAAAAAGAACTCTATTTAAAAAACGCATGCAGACTTTTAGAAATGATTAGCAAAATAGTCTTTATTGGATAAAAGAGGAACGATTCGGAAATTCTATTTATTTCAAAACAAGGGCCACACCTTCCTGAAGGGAAAAATTTTTACCTAATTTAAGAGAATGAATCCTTCCCAAAAGTCTTCTGATCCAAAAGAAAAGAAGCCGATACAAAATCCTCCGACTTTCGTGAAGTACATCGGTCTCTCCTTTCAGCTTTTCGCCATAATCGGAGCGGGTACTTGGTTTGGATGGTGGGTTCAGCAGCAATCCGAGATGAAGTTTCCTGTTTGGCTGCTTCTTTTCAGCTTTATTTCCGTTTTCGTGGCCTTTTATCAATTGTGGCTATCCATGAAACAGGACCGATAGTTTGGTAGAAATGGGCTAACTTTGCGGAAAATCCCACTCCATGAAGATTCTCAACAATTTACAGTTCAAATTCTTCCTGCTATCTGTTATCCTCGCACTTTTGATTTTAGGGCTTCAGGTAGTTTTCCCTGCGATTATACACGAACGGGTCTGGGACATCTATTTTTTCCTTTTAATCCTCTCATTTTTAATAGGATTACTCAATGGTTTTTTGCTGAAGGCATTTTCTGAAAATTTCTTCCAAATTTCAGTTTTGGCTATGATAGTAAGGTTGA
Source organism: Cyclobacteriaceae bacterium (assembly GCA_013373335.1). Classification (GTDB taxonomy): domain Bacteria; phylum Bacteroidota; class Bacteroidia; order Cytophagales; family Cyclobacteriaceae; genus Algoriphagus. Next base: position 33,846 of record JABXHZ010000169.1, read on the forward strand.
TTGCCTCTTTGGTCTTCGTTGGAGTGGAAGTTTGGCCTGGAATGGAAAATATTATTTTGTTTATCGCAGATTTCTTTGTGATTTTTTTGTTCTACTTAATATTTGATATCTACGCCTTTCTATCTAACTTGCGCCCGATTTCGAAGTAGCCCTCTAAAAGAGAAGTTGATGACGCGCAAATTTCTGGTTCTAAGTCTTTTATTTTCAGCTTTTTTGCTGTTTAACGCTCCCCAATCTTTCGCTGCAGGATCGGAGGAAGATAAAACAAGCTTCATCATGCATCACGTGAAGGATTCGCATGAGTGGCATATTGCGACTTTTGGACACACTCACGTGACCCTTCCGCTCCCTGTAATTGTCTATTCTTCCGATCGTGGATTGGAAGTTTTCAGTTCTACTGATTTCCAAAATCATGAAACTCATGCCTTTGGAAAGGAGTATGCGCATGAAGGCTATTTCATTGATGAGCATGATCATTTGGGAAGAGTGGATGGAGCGAGCTTTATCGAGCTTTCCATTACCAAAAACGTGGTCATGATGTTTATCGTGATGATTCTTTTGGCTTGGGTAGCCTTATCTGCGGCTAATCACTACAAGAAAAATGGAGCTGTTGCTCCTAAAGGCGCTGCAGCGATTATCGAGCCGATTGTAATTTTTGTTCGGGATGAGATTGCGCAGAAATCCATTGGGCCGAAATACAAAAAGTTCGTGCCTTATTTGCTGACTTTGTTCTTATTTATCTGGTTTGGTAACCTACTAGGTCTACTTCCGGGAGCAGCCAATATGACTGGTAACATCGCTGTCACCATGACCTTGGCGGTATTGACATTTATTATTACTAATGTCAACGGGAATAAAGATTACTGGAAGCACGTATTTGCAACTCCTGGAGTCCCGATTCCAATGTTGCTTATCATCGTGCCTGTTGAAATCATTGGTTTGTTTACCAAGCCATTTGCCTTGATGGTCCGATTGTTTGTGGCGATCACAGCAGGACACATCGTAATCCTTGGTTTTATTGCCTTGGCTTTCATCTTTGAATCTTACACAATCGGGGTAGTAAGTACCTTGATGGTGACCTTTATTAATATCATCGAGTTATTGGTTGCGACTATTCAGGCCTATGTATTTACGTTGTTTACAGCGATGTACATCGGAAGTGCAGTTGCTGAGCATGCACACGATGATCATCATTAATTAGGAATTTCTTTGTTCAATTTATAAATATAACTACTATGTTAATGTCTATCTTGTTGACTGCTGGTTACGCTCTTATGGGAGCTGGTATCGGTGCGGGTATTGTTGCGATTGGCGCAGGACTTGGTATCGGTCGTATCGGTGGTCAGGCAATGGAATCTATTGCTCGTCAGCCTGAAGCTGCTGGTAAGATCCAAGGTGCTATGTTGATCATTGCAGCCTTGATCGAGGTGGTTTCCCTGTTCGCAGCGGTAATCTGTTTGTTGATTGCTTTGAATATCGCAGGCATCAGCTAAAAAATCTGATCGGGGATGGGCGTTAGGCCTTTCCCCTTTCTTTCTTTCTATTGAACAAACTGAATTAAATCATACATCATGGATTTGATAACTCCTGGTTCCGGTCTTATTTTCTGGCAGCTTTTCGGCTTCCTAGGATTGCTTTTCATTCTTATCAAATTTGCTTGGAAGCCGATGTTGGCGGCCTTGGAAGAGCGTGAAAACAGCATTGAAAATGCATTGAAGTCAGCGGAAATCGCCCGAAATGAAATGGCTAACCTAAAGGCTGAGAACGAAAAGCTTTTGGCTGAGGCTCGTTTGGAAAGAGATAACATCCTGAAGAAAGCGCAAGAAGCTTCTAACAAGATGATCGAAGAGGCGAGAGACGAAGCACAGAAACAAGGTGCACAGTTGATCGAAAATGCCAAAGCGGTAATCGAGACTGAAAAGAAGGCTGCCTTGACTGATGTGAAAAATCAGGTAGCTGCCTTGACCCTTGAAGTAACAGAGAAATTATTGAAGAAAAACTTGGCTGATGATGCTTCTCAGAAAGCATTGGTAGACGAGTTTGTGAAAGATTTGAAGCTAAACTAATCCGACCTCCATGTCAAACCATCGAGTAGCCTCCCGCTATGCCAAGTCCATTTTGGAACTGGCCCTTGAAAAGGGTAGTCTGGAGGAAGTACATGCAGATTTTCAGAAACTTTCAGCTATCGAGAAGACCAATAAAGAGTTGGGTTTTTTGCTGAAGAACCCTGTGGTTACTTCTGACAAAAAGTTGAAAGTATTGAAGGCTTTGTTTGCTGATAGCGCTCAAAAAATGACAATGACCTTTTTTGAGATTATTTCCCGAAAAAACAGGGAGGCAATTCTTCTGGACGTAGCCCAGGAGTTCGAAAATCAGTACAACAAGTATAAGTCTATCCAAGTCGCTCAATTGACAACCACTTTCCCTATCGATGCGAAACTTCGTGAGGAATTTGTAAAAATTGTCAAGGAGATTTCCGGCTTAAAGACCGTAATTCTGGAAGAGAAAATCAATCCGAATCTAATCGGAGGATTTATATTGAAGGTCAATGACCGGCAGCTTGATGAATCATTGAGCAGCAAATTGAGAATTCTGAAAACTGAATTCTTGCAAAATCATTACGAAAGTAAAATCTAATCTACAAAGCATTAATCAATCGATATCATGGCAGAAGTAAGACCAGATGAAGTTTCGGCAATCCTAAGAGAACAACTTGCAGGTGCCAGAACAGAGGCCGAACTCGAAGAAGTGGGTACAGTCCTTCAAGTAGGGGACGGTGTAGCCCGTATCTATGGACTTTCTAAGGCTCAGGCCGGTGAATTGCTGGAATTCGACAATGGTCTGAAAGCAATGGTTCTGAACTTGGAAGAGGACAATGTCGGTGCGGTATTGTTTGGTGATTCCAAAGCAATCAAAGAAGGCGATACTGTAAAGCGTACCAAGAAAATTGCTTCCATCCAAGTTGGTGAAGGTATGTTGGGACGTGTGGTGGATACTTTGGGTAACCCAATCGACGGTAAAGGTCCTATAACAGGTGATTTGTACGAAATGCCTTTGGAGCGTAAAGCACCTGGGGTAATCTATCGTCAGCCTGTAACCGAACCGCTTCAGACTGGTATCAAGTCTATCGATGCCATGATTCCAATCGGTAGAGGACAGCGGGAATTGGTAATCGGTGACCGTCAGACTGGTAAGACTGCCGTAGTAATCGATACCATCCTAAACCAAAAAGAATTTTATGACAAGGGCGAACCTGTATTCTGTATCTATGTAGCCGTAGGTCAGAAAGCTTCAACTGTTGCCGGTGTGGTAGCAGCTTTGGAAAAAGGTGGAGCTCTTCCTTATACAGTGGTTGTTTCTGCAGCTGCTTCTGATCCTGCTCCAATGCAGTTCTTTGCGCCATTTACCGGTGCAGCGATTGGAGAATTTTTCCGTGATACAGGGCGTCCTGCTTTGGTAGTATATGACGACTTGTCTAAGCAGGCTGTTGCTTACCGCGAAGTTTCTCTTCTTTTGAGAAGACCTCCGGGACGTGAAGCATATCCTGGTGACGTATTCTATCTTCACTCAAGATTGCTAGAAAGAGCTGCGAAAATCAACAAGTCTGATGAGATCGCACAGCAAATGAACGACCTTCCTGAGTCTATCAAGCCTTTGGTGAAAGGTGGAGGTTCTTTGACCGCCCTTCCTATCATCGAAACACAGGCAGGTGACGTTTCTGCTTATATTCCGACTAACGTAATTTCCATTACTGACGGTCAGATCTTCTTGGAGACCAACCTCTTCAACTCCGGTATCCGTCCTGCGATCAACGTGGGTATCTCTGTATCCCGAGTAGGTGGTAACGCGCAGATCAAATCCATGAAGAAAGTAGCCGGTACTTTGAAATTGGATCAGGCGCAATTCCGTGAATTGGAAGCCTTTGCCAAATTTGGTTCCGATCTAGATGCGACTACAAAGCGTACTATCGAAAGAGGTCGTCGTAACCAAGAGATCTTGAAGCAATCGCAGTATGCACCTGTTTCTGTAGCTCATCAGGTAGCGATTATCTATGCTTCTACAAGAGGTTTAATGGATTCCGTTCCTGTGGAAAAGGCACGTGCATTCGAGAAAGAGTTCTACACCTTGTTGGATACTTCCTATCCTGAGGCGTTGGAATTGATCTTGAAAGGTGACATCGATGGTGCAGGTGAAGTATTGAAGAAAGCAGCTGCTGAATTGTCTCCTAAATTCGCAAACTAATTATTGAATCTGATCCGGAGGTTTAGGCCTCCGGCATTTATACCACGTAGTAGAAAAACGCACGAATGGCTAACCTGAAGGAAGTAAAGCAGCGAATCAACTCGGTAGTTTCTACCCAGCAGATCACCAAAGCGATGAAAATGGTGTCCGCTGCGAAACTGCGTAGAGCACAGGACCGCATTATTCAGATGCGTCCCTACTCCCAAAAGCTGACCAATATCCTAAACAATGTTTCTGCGGCTTCTGAAGGAGCGGCGGATATTGTTTATGCCCAAAAACGCGAGGTGAATAAGGTGTTGCTAGTACCGGTTACCTCTGATAAGGGTCTTTGTGGCGCATTTAATTCCAATATCATCAAGGCTACAAATGCTGCTATCCGTGAGCAGTTTGAAGGGAAAGACATCAGCATCCTTCCGATTGGAAAGAAAGCTTACGAAACATTCAAAAAACGTGAGTTTACTTTAATCGATCAGTTTTATGGAGTGTTCTCTGACCTATCCTTTGATGTGGTTCGGGAAGCTGCCGAATATGCTATGAAAGGTTTTGCAGCCGGAGAATACGATCAGGTGGTGTTGGTGTACAACGAATTTAAAAACGTAGCTACACAGATTGTTCGGGCAGAGCAGTTTTTGCCGATGGCAAAAGAAGAAACTAGCCAAGAAGAAAAAACGACGGAAACTGATTACATCTTGGAGCCTTCCCGTGCTTATATCATTGAAGAATTAGTTCCTACTTCTTTGAAGATTCAGTTTTACAAGGCAGTCTTGGAAAGTAATGCATCTGAGCATGGTGCTCGAATGACCGCCATGGACAAGGCTACTGAAAATGCCGGCGAATTGCTGAAAGAATTACGATTGATGTATAACAGAACGCGTCAGGCGGCTATCACCAATGAGATTTTGGAGATTGTAGCCGGAGCGAATGCCCTCGAAGGAAGCTAATTATCAATCAACCCATATTCAAAACCACAGCTCAAAAGGCTGTGGTTTTTTTGTTTTTACTTATATTCAACTTAAGTTTTTAATATATGATGTTCAATTTACCTGAGGATCAATTTCTCCCTATTCAATATTTATCAGCAACCTTTAAAAAGACCTCTGCTACTTACAAGTATTATTGGTTCCTTTCTGTAATTCAATTGATTGAAGAGGAAGGAGATAAAATTGAAAAGAGGAGAATTTTTGCCAGGATGCTTGCAAATGCCTGGTTTACTGTGAATTATTTCAAGGTCTCTTTTGGAAAACAGGACAAGGTTCAAGAAGCAATTTCCTATTTTCAAAAAGAAAGAAAAATTCCCATTGACATAAACAAGATGCAAGTTTGGGAAAGAATTCTCTCGTTGAATGATCCAAAATCACTTTCAATTCTTTCTCATTTTGATAATCAAGTTCCACATTGGTTTCTTTCACCTTGGTTTCCTAAGATGAATAAGCAACAGATTTATGCCAATTCTAGGGATCCAAAAAGAAAGAGTCCCTATTTTTTGCATTCTAATTATGTTGAAATAAATTCTGATTGGCTTACCTATTTTTTTAAGAACTCAGCAGTCTTAAAAGATTTTTGTTTTTGGAATTTGAGTTTGTTTTTGCAAAAGCATAATCCAAATGTCCCAGATATTCCAAATAAGCTTATTAAACCAATAAGTAGGGCATCCCTTAATAGGCAAAAAAGGGATTTTTGGAATTATTATTTTGAAGAAGTTAAAGCACAAAAGTGTATTTATTCTGGGGAAAACCTTACCTCTAAAAACTATGTATTAGATCACTTTGTCCCTTACAATTTTGTTTCTCATGATTTGAATTGGAATCTAGTACCAGCACATTCATCAATTAACGCATCAAAAAGTGATAAGCTACCTAAGCTAAATCAGTTTTTTGACTCGTTTTATGAAATACAAAGAAAAGCGCTTGAAATCGTTGTAGAGAAAAACCCTCGTACAAAGTTGATCGAAGACTACTTATCAATTTTTCCATCATTTGACAGTTTAAAAAGTCCTAGGATATCAAAGGAGAGGTTCAAAGAAACGAAAGAGCCTTTAATTACCATTGCTCACAATAATGGTTTTGAATTCTATGAGCCAAAAAGTTAATTCTTTTTCTTACCTCACTGCCAAAGAAAGATCCTCCTTGTCTTTCCCTGCGCGAATAGTAAAAGAGCGAGGTTTATTGAAGGGAGAAATCTTGGATTTTGGCTGCGGATTCGGAAAAGATGTAGAGTTATTGAAAACAAATGGTTTTTCAATTGAAGGATATGATAAGTTTTATCAACCTAAATACCCAGAAAGGAAATTTGACACAATCATTTGTTTTTATGTGTTGAATGTTCTTCTGCCTGAAGAACAGGCTTTGGTATTGATGGAAATCTCAGAATTGCTCAAACCGAATGGTAAAGCATACTTTGCTGTTAGGAGGGATTTGGTTTATGAAGGTTTTCGAACCCATAAAATCCATCAAAAGCCTACCTATCAAACCAATGTTGTTTTACCCTTTAGGTCTATTTATAAGAATGATAATTGTGAGATTTACGAATACCAACACTTTAACCAATTAAGTAAAGGAGAATCTGATTGTCCTTTTTGTTATCCGGATTCTAATATCGAGTTGCTTTTGGAATCAGCTCAAGCATTTTCAATTCTTGATAAATACCCAGTAAATCCTGGTCATTCCTTAATTATCCCCAAAAGGCATGTTTCTGATTATTTTGAATTGAATTTCAGAGAGCAGTCCTCACTTTTTTTTATGCTTAATGAAGTCAAAAAACGTATTCAAAAGCGATTTAATCCAAATGGTTTTAATGTAGGAATCAATATTGGAGAAAAGGCAGGACAAACCGTTTCTCACGTTCATATTCATCTTATTCCCCGATACTCTGGAGATGTTGAAAATCCTCGAGGAGGAATAAGAGGAGTAATTCCAGGTAAAAAGGAATATTAGATTCTTTTTTTCGAAGAAATAAGCCCGTCAATCGAAAACTTTCCTCCACCAAATACAGCCAAGCCTAAGAAGGTTAGGAAAAACATAAGCGGAAGTTCTTTTCTTGAAAAAGGATCATCCCAATGCGCATAAAAAGCAGCCGTCAGCATGGTAATCATCAAGGGAATGGTAGCTAGACGGGTTTTGAATCCAATGATGACCAATACTGCACAAACTACTTCTGCGAAGGTGGCAAGGGCCAAGGAAACGGTTGGTCCTAGACCAAAAGGATCGGCAAATTTGACTTCATCTGCCATCAGTCGGCTAATTTTGGGAATGCCGTGAGTCATAATCATAGCTCCTGCACCGAGACGAATGATTAAGAGTACGAGACTTTTTTCGATGGTTTCGCGCATAAGATTAAGAGGGTTAGTTGGTTGAGTAATTCAAAAATAGAACGAGAACCCAAAGGCAGAAGTTAATTTTTATTGGCTTGAAATTACTTTGGATAATTGGTTTAAGCCTTTTTTGTCTTGACTTGTATTTCCCACAGATGTTCACAGAAAAAATCACAGAATAGCTCAGATCAGTTTCTATTCATGAAAAAACAAGAACTCTGGTTTCTGAAGGAAAAAACTTTTCAATTGAATCTACCTACTTCAAAACCATTGATTTCCATCGTTGGCTCTTTTTGCTGATGCAGTTCGGCCAATAGTTTCCCTGTTGCCGGGGCCATGGAAATCCCCATCATAGAATGTCCACTGCCTACCAAAACATTGGAATATCTTGGAGCGAAGCCGATATAGGGAAGGCCATCCGGGGAGCAGGGGCGTAGCCCTTTCCAGATATCCTCCTTTTTGGGGAATTGGGCTTGAAAGTCTGGGTAGTATCGGTTGATGGATTCAAAAATTCCCTGCACCCGCTTCATATCGATTTTTTGATTGGTTCCGGCGATTTCGAGGGTTCCTCCAAAACGGACCTGATTTCCGTAGGGGCTGACAGCTACTTTTCGTTCAGTCAGGATGGTGGCCTGTTTGATTTCAGGTTCATTTTCTTGCAGGAAAGAATAGCCTTTTCCTCCCATCATGGGTAAGGTGAAGCCGAGTTTTTGGGCAATTTCGCCCGACCAGGAACCTCCGCACAGTATCACCTTTTCCGCTTCTATTTTTCCTTTATCTGTCAAGACAGCCTGCACCTTGCTACCTGATTTTTCAAATCCCATTACTTGGGTTTCAGTAAGGAATTTGACTCCTTTATTTTCTAAGTAGTTTTTCAAAAACCCATACAAAGCGCCCGGGTCCAAGTGTGCATCCCCTGGGAAAAGTACAGCACCTCTTCCTTTAACTTCCACATTCGGTTCCACTTTGCCAATGTCAGTAGGATCGAGGATTTCGGCTTCAAGTCCATATTTTCTGGCCAAATGAGCGAATTCTACTTCCTCCTTTTCCATCGCTTCTGTTTGATACAGCATCATCAGGCCCTTTTCCTGAAAGGCTAAGCGGGCTTCCGGATGTTCATCGCGAAAAGCCAAATAGAGAGACTTCGAAAGTAATGAGATATTCTTCAGGTAAGGAATGGCTTTTTCCACCTGCTTTTGATTGGCGGATTTGAAGAATAGTAGACTCCATTGCAGTAACTTATAATCGAATCGGGGATGGATATAAAAAGGGCTTTTGGAAGAAAACATCCAAGATATTCCCTTGGCTATCATGCCGGGTGCGGCTAGCGGGATGATATGACTGGGTACAATCATGCCTGCATTCCCTGTTGAGCAATTGTCCTTCAGGTCAGTTCGGTCCACTACCACTACTTCAACTCCTTCTTTTTGAAGAAAATAAGCTGTAAAAAGGCCTACAATGCCGCCGCCGATGATAAGGGTTGGTTTCATAACATTTGAAACAAGTACGAGGTAAAAAGTACCAAGAAGTGATAAAACACTTCGTACCTTCTACTTTGTACAATTAAATTACTTGAAATCCATGTACATAAGGGTCATCGTCGTCTAAGATGATGGTGTTGTAGCCATAGACTTTGGCCCAACC
>JABXHZ010000056.1 GCA_013373335.1 Cyclobacteriaceae bacterium
ACAATCGAGAATAGTATTGGCACAACAACGACTGTAATGATTGTTCGGTAGTATGTAATTAGTCTATTTATACAACCTTGCAAGGTAGACTGAGTAAATTTCATATTGTTCATATTAAGTTAACGCTTTTGTAAAAGGCGCGACGTCAGGAGCGTCCTTTTGACAAACTTGTTACATGCTGATGACATAGTCGCCTGCCTTTACTTTAATTTCTTCGCCGCCTGATTTGGCGTCTTCCCATTTATCGCGATCTGCATATCCCCACTCGCACATAAGGCGGTAATCATAATCATCAGCAGTATCTTCAAGACGCTTCATGATCGGCTTGGTGCTTCTAATCTCCGTACTCGCTAAAAACTGTAATCTCGCTATAGAGAGCTCGATTTCACTTATAAGGCCGTGTGATTCGACATCTTTGGGGTTTTCTGAAACCTTAGCTTCGAGCTCCTTCTTCCAAGCATTGAGTTTCTCTATGACATTTAAAGTATTGTCATAGCTATCTCTCGCTTTCAGGTATTCTTCGCTACTTACGTTTTCCATAATTCACTTTCTAGGCATGTAACGCCCGCAGTTGCGGAAAATTTTTTGCAACGAAGGAGCGAAAATATTTTCCGCCAACCTGCGCTTGTTAAGCGATCGGTTGTGGTGCACTTGAAGGCCTCGCTGAGTCATAGCCGTCTTTAAGCATGTTAATAATATTTTGCACTGCCCACTCAAGTTCGTCTTGATTGCAGTAGTACTCGTTAATTGTGCCATAACTAGTATAAGTTGATTGGTTAAAGCCATCCTCGATGTCATTAAACCAAATTACATTATTGCCGATTATGGCAACAACCCAGAAACCTTTGCCTTCATTACCCCAAGGCTCTTGTTGCCATTTTTCTGGGTGGATTTTTATAATCTCCCAGGTCTTCCTTTGCTCAAGACTCATGCGATCAAAGGCATTGTTTATGTCATTCCAAAGCTTAACCTCTGAAATTGGTTCCCATTCCATAATTTATTCGCTTAACAGTATATTATATTCATTTGAGCGTAAATAAACCGCTCACATTTTAAACCGATTAGCCTACACCCCTTTCACGCCAAGTACTAGAGCGAAAATCACATTTACCGATAATGCTGTATAGATCGCTCAATAGCATAAGATCCCATTATGTAAGCCAGTAAATTATCATAAAAATCAATTGGTTAGTGACTTACCCACAGACATATATACGAAAAACCTACTTTTTTAACTACCTTGCTGTTGAGAAGAAAGTTTCAGCGAGGACGCAAGATAATTAGTGTCAGAATCAATTGTCATTAACTGCTTTGGCCTATTCTTGGCTTCCCAAATGCATCGAATGTGCGACGCTCTGCGGCAGTCCCATGCATGTCCGCTAATGCGACTTATCAGCTATTTGCAACATCAATAGGCAAATTTACCAACGCTTAATCTGAGTCCTCCCAATTGGGGAAGTCTTTGATTAGGGAATAAATGCGTCTTATTCTAAAGCCCGATGGACTGTTTAAGTGCTGACTGAAAAAAAAAGAAAGATAACCATGTTTAAGCTCACACTAGCTTAATAGCCCAACTAATAAACATGCTTATTGGTAAATGAAAATGCCCCGAAGAGCTTTTGTTTCACTTACGAGTCATCTAAATAAAAATCAAATGTACATTCAAGATTTAATGCGGATAACTTTCTCATTTGCTCAGGCCATAAAGTTGGTCCACCGGATCCTCTGGACCACCACAAACAGTTAACAGTCATTGATACTGCATCATCATTTTGCAATCGTGATAACTGGAACTGTCTACTCGTAAGTTGATCAAGTAGCCAATTTAAATGGTGTCTTAAGTCTTTTGATAACACTTTTTCTTCTGATGATAAGATCCAGTATGTACTTTTGGCTGTACGCTTTAAGCCTCGAGAATTTTCAACTAAATCTCCTCTCGTTTGACTCTTACTTGGTACAATATCTAGAACTTTTGTTATATAAGACGCTTCTTCATTATCTATATATACCAAAAACTCGACATACGTAGACTCACATGACTCATAGCCTGAGTCAATTGGAGTTCGATGTGATTTGTTCTTTCTATCTTTCATGGTAAATAATGTGAAATATTTGCAAGTAGCTCACCTGCATCATTAATGTAATCTCCATTGTCCAAGATTCTTCCATGATGATCATTTCGAAGCCCTAAATCTTTCTTCAACCCCTCAAGCGCTCGTCCCCAATCACGTTTGGTTAAGTTCTCACCGAAATAATCATTCAATCCTTTAGACGTTCGATTACTTAGCTTGTTTCCACCAGACTGCAGCACCGTTGGCACTCTTTGCATCGCTCCGGCACTACGTGAGTAATTATGCGCGTAGTCGGCTAGCTCATCACCACTCTTTGTAAACCTAAACGATTTTAAAGCATCATCTAACCACCTTCCAAAGACTCTTCCAAGCCCACGACTAGAACCAGCCAAGCCTCCTAAAGGCAGGACATCGCCTGTTTCACGGCCAAAGTCTCTTGTATTCGAATCAGAATCGCCTAACAGAGCCCAAAAGTCAATTTCCCCCGTGAACATTCGAATAACTCTTCCAAATGGCATATCCATAGCAAACTCACCACCGGAAACAGCTATTGACTCTGCTGCACCAAGCGCATAACCAGAAAAACCTCCATTATTATATGCATTAATACTACGCATAAACGGATCTTCTTCGTCACCGGAGAGGTCAGTTAATTCCATAGAAGTAATCGAAGGATTATCTTCGACTGCTACATTCGGGTTAGAACCTTTTGATTCTGTTGATTGACGGTCATCTTTTCCATTGTCATCCTTTTTTGGAGGCTCGCTTATTGGTTTATTGTAGTTGGGATCGCTCTTTTGCTCCTTAGAGCAAACTATAAACGTTTGACATACCGTTAAATACCCACTCGGATCCGTCCCCGCCAACGGATTATTCATAATATACGAATACGGATTCATCGACTGCGAGTTACCCGGATCCTGAATAAAAGGATCAACCGATAAGAACCGACCTAAGTTGTAATCATACGCTCGACCATTCATATGAATTAGCTGGGCACTATCAAAGTGCTCATGATCGGTGAAACCACGATTCGAATACTCAGAATTGAGGATGTTGAGCAAGACTTCAGACGACGTTTGCGTGTCATGCAGTCGTTCAGTGCGTGGCTTCCCAAATGCATCGAATGTGCGACGTTCTGCCACATTACCTTGCATGTCCGCTAATGCGACATATGAGCTCTCGCGCTAAGAATTTATCGTACTCTTTCGTAAATTCATAATGATATTAGTCCAAATTAGTATAATTATTAATCTATTGAAGCGACATAATAATAATCGCTCACTCTGGAGCATAATGAAAGGAGACAGATTATGATATTTCCATCATTTTTCAAAGAGTCCGAAATAAAGAAATCACTGTCACATAAAGAGCCGTGGAACAAAGGCAAGCTAATTGGCCAAAGACCACCTCTACGTAAAGAAGACATATGGACCATTCGAACGCGCTTAAAGCTTAATAATCGTACTCGTGATATAGCTATGTTTAATCTAGCGATTGATAGCAAACTGCGGGCATGCGATCTAGTTTCAATATTAGTAAAAGATGTTTACAACGGTCGAGAGATTCTGAAGCGTTCAAAAGTAATGCAAAAGAAAACCACGAGTCCTGTTCAATTTGAAATTACTCCGAAAACTAGAAAAAGTCTTTTAGACTGGATCTTGAAGAAGAAGCTCTCAACAAATAATTATCTATTTCCCAGTAGCATAAAAGCCGGATATCCGATAACCACTCGACAGTACTCTCGAATTGTTAAAGGTTGGGTCGTTTTAGCTGGGCTTGATCCAAAGATTTATGCAACCCATACGATGCGACGCACAAAAGCGACTTTAATTTACAAGCAAAATAAGAACCTTAGAGCGGTTCAGATACTTTTAGGGCATAAGAAAATAGAAAGTACGGTTCGCTATTTAGGTGTTGAAATAGACGATGCTCTAACAATGGCGGAAGAAATTGAAGTTTAAGTAACTAAATAAAATAAACCTTCTCCGAAGCAAAATAAAATGAAAGCTTCGAATTTTTAAACAATTAATATGTAATCGCTCAGTCACAAGCATGACTTTTACCAATGCATTAGCTTGCAAAGTAACGTCCAATAGTTCACTCTCTAATCCTTAAAACACTCTTATCGTAGACTTCTCTGCAGGTCATTGGATTTAGAATTGAAGAGCCGGTTTCGATATGAAATCTATTTGGCCTTAAAACCTTAATTTTCGCACTCCAATAAAAATATAAACATTCAGTTTTATCTAGCTCGCTTATTTTAGAAAAGCCTCTCAACAAAGGTAATTTAAAGGTATAGTTTGTTTTTGGCGGCAATTCCACGACATTCACTACAGAGTCAATTGGCCAGTGTATTTCATCTGAAATCATCTCACCTTTGCCATATGAAATTACAATATTCATATAAGCTCGTTGTAAATAGCTGGAATCTATAGCAATAATTTCATTTGAATTATTAATCAGAGTAAAAGCAGCAATGTAATTTTTATCAACATCTAGCTCCAGCTTAAGTTCAGAAGTGCTTTCTTTAGAATTAACCGGAGCACAAGCGCTTATAAACAACAATACAAAAAATAATTTATTCATTTTTTACTCTCAAAATATTCTCTCAGTGAAAACATAAATGCATTAACTTGATTCTTCTTCTGTGAAATATCTTCAATTAACAATTTCCTATTATCACTACTTAAACTTGGATTATTTAGTTTAGCTTGATTTACTCGAATTTGCTCCTGCCGTCCTTCTATTTCAAAAGCAAGAAAAACTGCTTGATGCATCGAGCTCTTCCATACTACTGTTGAATTTGCTGGTAAACCATCCTTACCTTCAATTTCATTAATATTTACTGCATGCCTACGCATTTGGGCTATGTGAACGTTTTCATGCGCTTTTATGCCGTCTCTTAAAACCTCAGGAGTTGAATCTGGTATATGGGGCTTTAACTTACCATCTTCACCTACTATTACCGTAGCCTCAGTTCCGGATAGGTCTTTAATATTGCCTGAATTAACAAGACCACCGCTCATCAATTCAAAAGCTGACTCGACATGCTTAGAGTTTATTACTTTATCTGATATCGAAGATGAAGCTATTGTTCTAGCCGCGTCTTTAGTTGTGCCATTCTGTATACCAGAGATTGGAGACTTCGACTCATCTCCCACAGTGAGTCCACTATCAGTTGAGCTGGATGCTTTTTCACTTTTGCCACTGTCAACCGTTAATGTCGACACTGTGGTTACCTCATTATTTTTAATCTTACCAGCGCCCTGAGCCATTTCCGTGCTTACTGACGTTATGCTACTTACATTTTCCAAGTAAACTGTTTCACCATCGGTTGTTGTTATGATCGCTTGACCATTATCAAAAACCTCAGCTTCTTTAATATCCCATGACTCAAGTTCAGCCGTATATCCGCTCGGGTCTTTGCCAGCCAACGGATTATTCATAATATACGAATACGGATTCATCGACTGCGAGTTACCCGGATC
>JABXHZ010000360.1 GCA_013373335.1 Cyclobacteriaceae bacterium
AATTTTTTCGATTGTAAGCCCAAATCTCATACATGCCCGGCTCCGTTATTTGAATTTCTGCACCCGCTTCATTCTCTAGAAGCTGCCCGTTTCGATACCATTCATAACGCTCATAAACTTCATCCCCTTCAGATATAAATTGCACGGATTCTCCAGGGCATAGATTATAGCTTTCCTCTAATGGATTTTCTACGTCTGAGGCTAAAATGCGAACTGGAGCCGGAGATTCTTGAATGTTAAGCGTGATTTTATTTCCGGAAGAGGTCTTGCCATAATTATCAGTAATTGTGTAATAAACTTCAACTTGCTGATCTCTGGTACCCGGGTTTGGAAAAAATGTATAAGCTCCAAGCTCCCCGGCTCTCAATGTTCCTTGAGGTAATACCAAAACCTGATTTTCTTCTATACACTTCCCTTGATTGCAACGATCGGCATTATTGTCTTGGATATCCTCCAAACTCTCAAAAAACTGTAAGCAACGAATCTGAGAATCGATATTGGGAAGAACTACCTCCTCATCGGTTATATAGTATTGGTTTTCCTGACCTTCGCAGGATGCCACATCAGAAAAATCCACTCCAATAGGATCCACTAAAAAGTCATCTGCTGAAACCTCTACAATGAGATTCCTAATTTCATGAAAATTAGTAAATCCACCTGTTGAAGCAGCAAAACCAATCTTAAGTTCTTTTGGTGCAGGGAAATCATAAGGACGATCAAAAATGGTAACCATTCGAGGTTGATTAGGCTCTGTCGTTACTTGCATCCTTAAGGTTAAAAAATAGCCAACCCCATCTGGATCTGGTTGAAGTTCAAGAAACACTTTTCGGTATCCGGGTTGATTAGGGTCAGTGACTCGAAAAGTACCAGCTCCTCCAGAACTAATGGGAAACTGCGCACCTGGATTAAACCCATCTTTTTCCGTACCAGAAGCCATGGTTTTTCGTCCAACTATAAAAGGATATCCAGAAAAGCCATTCCCTGGACCTCTAACTACAATCGCGTCCGGCACCAATTCATCAACCACACCTTGAAATCCTCCGTTTTTCCCTTCGGCACGATTCCCAAAATTGCCAAATTCATCAAACCCTATTCCTAAATACGCATTAGTCAATCCGGGCTCTTCATTGCGCTGCGCATAACCCAACGAACCTCCAAACCCTCCAGGAGAAAAGTTTTGGGTAGCCGCATCGAAGAGAAAAATGGAAAGTCCGTCTGCTAAAAATTGACCTGATCCACCATATGAAAAATATTCGAATTCTGCCTTGATTCCATAAGCAGAAGGGAATGGAACATCTATATAGACATATCCAACTTGATTGTTTTGATTGTTTGTTAAACGCAAAACACCGTCTACTAGTACAGCATTTCCACCAAAAACGGTATTTGCTTGAGTACTTGTAGTTTGAAAAGTTTCGCAATAAGGGAAACCAAATTGCGCTTTAGCCTCCATCAAAAATGCAAAAACAACAAATAGAAAAATCCAATATCTCTTCAAATCCAACTCATTCTTTTTTGCCAAATTACCAAACAGCCCTAAAAAAATAAAACCCTCGAGGAATTCCTTGAGGGCTTATCTGAAGTTTAATTTCTTAACGTTTTATTGTTTGGGTACGATCCGGTCCAACAGAAACTAATCGAATGGGAACCTGAAGTTCCTCTTCCAAATAAGCAACATAGTCCTTTAGTTCCTGAGGGAAGTCCGCATAATCCCGAACATGGTCCAAAGAACAATTCCAGCCCTTCAGCGTCTTGTAAACAGGTTTCGCTTCCGAATCTGAAATTTCATAGGTCAATCGATCAACCCGACTGCCATCGGCAAGCTCATAGTGAGTACATACTTGAATTTCTTCGAAAATATTCAGTACATCAGCTTTCATCATGAATAGCTCGGTCACCCCATTAATCATAATTGAATAACGAAGGGCTGGCAAGTCTAGCCAACCGCATCTTCTTGGTCGACCTGTGGTACTTCCAAATTCATTACCCTCCTTCCGCATCGCTTCTCCTGTATTATCAAATAATTCAGTAGGGAAAGGACCACTTCCTACACGTGTACAATAGGCTTTAAAAATACCGAAGACTTCTCCAATTTTGGCAGGCGCCACCCCCAGACCTGTACAGGCTCCTGCAGCCATTGTGCTAGAACTTGTAACATAAGGATAAGAGCCAAAATCAATGTCCAATAAAGACCCCTGCGCCCCTTCGGCCAATATTTTTTTTCCAGACTGAAGCGCGTCATTGACAGTATATTCACTATCAATTAGGTTCAAGCCCTTAACAAATTCTATGGCTTCAAAAAACTGCTTCTCCATCTCCTTCAATTCATCCAAAGGATAGTTGTAAAACGAAAGAATGGTCTGATGCTTAGAAACCAGTGTATTATACTTTTCTTTGAAATCAGCTGCCAGGACATCCCCTATTCGAAGTGCAGATCTACCTATCTTATCTTGATAGGTAGGACCGATTCCCTTTAAGGTAGAACCGATTTTTTTATCGCCTTTTGATTTTTCATAGGCAGCATCAAGAAGCTTATGAGTAGGGATGATAATGGTAGCTTTTTTCGAAATGACCAGATTCTTCATGTAATCAATCGAAAACTTGCCCAATCCCTCAATTTCTTTCTTTAAGATAATCGGATCCAATACAACCCCGTTTCCGATAATATTTAAAATCTGAGATCTGAAAATTCCAGATGGAATTTGGTGTAAAACGTGCTTTATCCCGTCGAATTCAAGCGTGTGACCCGCATTTGGCCCTCCTTGAAATCTCGCTACGATTTCGTATTCAGGAGCTAAAACATCGACAATTTTACCTTTGCCTTCGTCTCCCCATTGGAGACCAAGCAACACATCCATCTTCATATTGATGTTATTATAAATGCAGTAATGAGTTTTTAAAGGCCGAAATTTGCAATTAGCCTAAAGAAAACCAAGTGAATTAGATTTTAATATTTATCTGGGGTAAAAAGAAGAGGTATTGAAGAATCAATTTTTCTCCCGAAAATCCTCCACTGAATCAAATACGGTGAATATATTGTTCAACTTGGTGATGATCAGTAATTTTTTCACATGCTCTGAAGGGGCTGTCAAATAAACCTCACCTCCGACATTCCGCATTTTTGTCAGCATGGTAATGAGTAATCCTATTCCGCTTGAACTAATGTATCGTACTTCGCTTAAGTTTACCACGAAAGTTTTGGCTCCTTCCTGAATAGCATCAGAAACTATTTCCACTAGCTTAGGGCCTACTTCATCCCCGATCAGATCACCTTGAATATGTAGGTAATAGGCTTTTTCGTCTTTTTCAGTCCTATAGTTTAATTTCATGCCGATTTGGATGTTTCAGGTCTATTTTCACATTTTTCCTTTGTGCAATTTCCATAAAGTATCAAGGAATGATGAAGCACCTGGAAGTTTAGAATATCTCCTACGGTATTTTGAATGTTTTGGATTCGGGGATCACAAAATTCCAAGACCTGATTACAGTCCACACAAATCAAGTGGTCATGCTGTTTGTAACCATAGGACTTCTCGAATTGAGCAAGATTCTTTCCAAACTGATGCTTGGTCACCAAATCACATTCTACCAACAAGTCTAGCGTATTGTAAACGGTTGCACGACTCACCCGGTAATTTTTATTTTTCATGCTGATGTAGAGACCTTCAACATCAAAATGTCCGGTTCGGCTGTAAATCTCCTCCAAAATTGCATATCGCTCAGGAGTCTTTCGAAGTTTTTGATTTTCTAAGTATGCAGTAAAGATTTTTTTTACTTCCTCAAAATGGGCTGTATTCAAAGACATCTTCGGCTATTTTTTCCAAATATAACTGATGAAAGGAATATTTAATTCAAAACTCAATCAAAGCGGGACACCTTGATAATTCCGTCCACTTGACGAAGGTTTTTGATTAAAGTTTCTAAGTGCTCTGTACTGTGAACATAGAGTTTGATGGTGCCTTCAAAAATACCGGCATCCGAATCCACAGTAATTGACCGCATATTTACTTTAAGCTCGTTGGAAATCACTTTGGTCACATCGTTGATCAATCCTACGCGGTCGGTCCCAACAATATGAAGTCCTGCCAAAAAGGCAATTTCCTTTTGACTTGTCCAACGGGCTTTAATTACGCGATTACCATGGTTGGACAATAGTTCTAGTGCATTAGGGCAGGAAGTACGATGAATTTTTATTCCTTCATTGACTGTCACAAATCCAAACACATCATCTCCGGGGATAGGATTACAGCACTTAGCCAAAATGTAATCCACTACATCCATATCCTCCCCTATCAGGAGCTGATCATGATCGGGACCTTTCAGACTTTTTATTTCTTTGGTAAAGGTGGATTCATCCTTTACTTTTTCCTGAATTGACTTGTGCTTGAGCTTTTGATTTTCTTTGAAATCCTTAAATGACTTGATTGTGGTAGGATCAATAATCCCCTTCCCTACACGATAGTAAAATTCATTAGCTGTCTTTAACTCAAAAAAAGCGCGGAGTTTTTCAATGGTTTCGGAATTAAACTCCATTTTCATCTGCTTTAGCTTTCGCTGTACAATTTCCCGACCATCCAAAATTGCTGATTTCTTCTCTTCACGAAGGGCATCTTTGATCTTAGCTTTCGCACGGGAAGTGACTACATGGTTGAGCCAATCTTCAGAAGGTTTTTGTTTGTTAGATGTTAAAATTTCAACCTGATCCCCATTTTTTAATTTGTGGGTAATTGGCACCAACTTTTGGTTGACTTTGGCGCCAATGCATCGAGCTCCTACCTCTGTGTGAATTTCAAATGCAAAATCCAAAGCGGTAGCACCAAATGCCAATACTTTCAAATCCCCTTTTGGAGTAAATACAAAAACCTCCTCTTGGAAAAGATTGCCCCGAAAATCATCCATGAATTCAATGGCACTGCCTTCATTGGATTCGAGCATACTCCTTACCTGAGTGATCCATTCATCCAGTCCTGAAGAAGCTCTAGAACCATGATCTTTCTCTTTATATTTCCAATGGGCTGCATAACCTCTTTCAGCAATCTCATCCATGCGCTGTGTACGAATCTGCACCTCTACCCATTGCCCTGAATTACTCATGACTGTAGTATGTAAAGATTCATAACCATTGGATCGGGGTGTAGAAATCCAATCTCTTAATCGGTCAGGATTAGGCCGGTAAAAATCCGTGACAATAGAATATACTTGCCAGCAATCAGCCTTTTCATTTTCTAATTCAGAATCCAGAATAATCCGAATAGCAAAAAGGTCATAAACCTCTTCGAAAGGGATACCCTGTTTCTTCATTTTATTGTAAATAGAATAAACAGACTTCGGTCTACCTTTGATACTAAACTTGAAGCCCTGACGTGTCAATTCCTCCTCAATGGGCTGTATGAAATTCTTTATAAATCGATTCCGGTAAGATTTCGATTCATTGATCTTTTGAACAATCTCTTTATAGGTAGCAGTGTCTGTATACTTCAAGTACAAATCTTCCAATTCGGACTTGATCGCATATAGACCTAATCGATGAGCAAGCGGTGCATAGAGATACATAGTCTCTGAAGCAATCTTTAATTGCTTATGGCGAGGCATACTTGCCAGCGTGCGCATATTGTTTAATCGATCAGCGATTTTTATCAGAATGACCCGAACATCATCCGATAGGGTCAAGAGCATTTTTCGGAAATTCTCTGCTTGCTGCGAACTTCCATAATCAAATACACCTGCGATTTTGGTCAA
>JABXHZ010000332.1 GCA_013373335.1 Cyclobacteriaceae bacterium
GGGCTTCGAATAACCACCAAATCAAAATCATTCCAGTTAGTTTCCTGATTCCAAGGGATATTTTTTATTTCCCATCCAAGTTCCTTTAGGAAAGGATGCACTAGATCGTCGTCTATAAACCAACCTTCAGTATTGGCAATAGAAAGAAAGGCACAGCTCGGCATAAGAAATTTTCTTCTTTATCTAATATCGGAAGCAATAGATCGAATAGGAATAAAAATGTTAGAAATTTTGAAGTCGATCTAAAACTTTTCCTTTTGGATTTATAGAGTTTATTAAAAAATAATTGATTGAATATTAATTCGTTACCTCTTTAAAATTATTTTCCCTTAGGTTTATTGGTTAATTGGATTCCTTTATAGAAGCTATCCAAAAAAATAGAAAAATGGTTTTCGTGTTCGTAAAAGTCAACTGAAAGCTCAATGCTCTCCTTTTTTTGATTTAACTCCTCAATAAATTCTTCGATTTTTTCCCGATGAAATAGGGGCTTAGCCTGATAGGTTAGATGAATTTTGACAGATTTGATAGAAGAACTGTTTTTCAACTTTTTAGTGACCTCACCATCGCTATACCAAATGGAAGGATCAAACAAATGAAGAATTTCAAAAGGATGTTGTCGGTCTAGTATATATGCAGCAAAATATCCCCCATAAGAATGACCAATTAGAGTTAGGTTATCATTACTTGGATAATTTTT
Source organism: Cyclobacteriaceae bacterium (assembly GCA_013373335.1). Classification (GTDB taxonomy): domain Bacteria; phylum Bacteroidota; class Bacteroidia; order Cytophagales; family Cyclobacteriaceae; genus Algoriphagus. Next base: position 698 of record JABXHZ010000332.1, read on the forward strand.
AGAAAAATCAGGAATCAGTTCTTTGGTAAGAAAATCATAAAACTTTTCTGCTCCACCTGAATTGCTTTCATTATACCAATCTACTTTTACTCCATCGAATTCCACTTTGGAATGACTAAAAGTCAAATCCCTACCTCTTTTCTTTTCAACTTCTACATGTGGGATTCCAACAATTATTGATCTATCTATTTTGTGATGGCCACCTAGATCAAAAGTGATTTGCCGAACCAATTCAAATCTCCATTCAGCATCCAATACAAAGATGACTGGATAGGAAATCGAGTCAGAGTAATTCAAAGGAAGTGCAACCCAATATTCACGGGTTTCATTTAAATATTCAGAATCTATTTTGTGAGATTGAACAGGAGAAAGGCAAATGGTTTCTTGTGCCAAAACAGGTAAAGCGAATAGTGAAAGAGTAATTATGAATATAAGACTTGTGTGGGATTTCATTTGTCTAGTCAGTCACTTTTGTGAATTTCTGGTAGATGATAAGCCTATATAAAAGTAATTAGTAGATGTTTTCTTTTATGAAGTTTAGGAATTAGGAAGAAAAGTTGTTCAAATTTCCTTCTCGAGATAGTTGGGGTTTCTTTCTAAATTCCCCTATAAACCATTTCTCCTAAACAAACCAAGTTTTTTCAGAAAGCACACCATTTTGGAAGCCCACCTATGGGGTTTTTCTGGTATCAAAGAAAATATGATCAAAGGCTAATTACCTTATTTTATCAGCTTTACATAAACTATCAGGGTTTTTATTCATTAGAGAAATGATAATTCCTAAATCAAGATTTTCGCTACCGTTTTCGATTTAATAAAAAGAAAAAAAGAAGTGCCGCCTTTTGAGGCGGCCTTCAAATGGTAACAAGAATTAAAGTTAAAAAAGTAAATCGAACCTATCTGTGGTTCTTGACTTTAGTTTTTCTCAAAGGTGAGATATTCTTCATCTCCGTTTCCCCCGCTAACATCCATTAATTCAATTTTTGTTGCTGATTGAGAAATAATATCCCAATCATCGTTCAAATCTTCAAAATCATTGGTTAGGTTGAAATAGATATTAAAATCTAAATCATCCGGGCTATCATCATCAATATCTCCTTCCGTTATGCTCCAGGTTCCCTCGTAATTGTTTGTTCCATTATTAGCGCTTAATACTCCCGAATTTTGGAAAGTAAAAATATAACCAATGAAATGATTAGTCTCATCTTCGTTGGAATCAATAAACTTGGTGATTCGCCAAGTTCCTTGTTGAACATTTGATTCGATTTGATTTTTCACCTCACTTCTGGGGTTATTATCGTCGTTATTGCAAGACATAAATGCAATGGCTCCTATAAAACAAGCCACGATTGATATTCTTAATTTTTGAGTGATCATAGTGGAAAGGGTTGAATGAAAGACTTTACAGGTTTGGACTTTAATCAGTGAATTACGCTAATTGACCTTTGCTGTATTTTTTAAACGAATTTTGTTGAGTGGAAGGTGTAATACATGAAAAAAATCTAGTAAAGCCTATTCATTTCGGGAGGTGAGATTTTTCATTGATTAATGGGCTTGTTCCTTTTTGGTTCCTATTAAAAATAAAATCATTCCTGGTCCTGATTTTAATCTACCTATGTTCCAATCAAATTTTTCTTTTCCATCTAAATCATTAACAAGCTCTTTCATTTCTTCTACAGAATAGGTCCGTAAAGAGGAAACGACTCCATCCCATAACACAAATAGGGGAACCAAAGGGATTAAATAGGTAAAAATGATTCTTCCCAATTTGAATGGGCGAATAAATGGAGTTGTTATCAGTACAGTAATGGGTGAAAAAATCATCGCAAGAATACTCGGGAGACTCCTTTCCTGACCTTCAAAAATGGCGATGGGTTTGTTGGTGTCGATTGCGTTTTGGAGAATTAACTTGGCATCGGCAGGCTTAAAATGATGAAAAGACAAAAAAAGCGTCCTTAATCCTTCTAAGTTTTCTGGAACATGCTTAGCATCAACCGATTGTTCTAAATAATCAATATTATCAGCCTTACTTTTTGTGAAATCAAAGGCCGAAATATTAGGGTAGTAATCTGTTAAAACGATTTTTAAATCCGGTACACCTTTCTTCAATTCTGAATTAAGCCATAATAGCCCGCCTCCTCCACCTGAGGCTAAATCTATAATTTGATTTACTCCGCTGGATTTCAATCCCTTATTTATTATTGGGATGATCGGTTTGTACATTTTGGTCTTGTTGGAAAGAAACTGTAAAAAGTCTGTCATATAGTTCCTGAGAAAATCAGGAAACCAGTTTAGATCCTCGAATTCAAATAAATGTATCCGTCCCATCGCCATTTTATAAAATCCTAATTCTGATCAAATCATTAATTAGAGCTGATCAGAAAAGCAGCATTTAAACATTGATATAATTTACGAAACTCAAATGATTTTGAGTTTAAATTGACAAACAGATCAAGAAGAAATAATTACTGGAAATATGTATTTATTAATTATTGAGAGGATTTAAGGGATTTAATCCTTTCGGCTGCATGATCATTATCAGGATTTAGCTCAAGGGATTTTTGATAGTTTTTCAGGGCATTTATTACATCCCCTGCGGCTTCATAGGCCTCACCCAAGCTATCAAATGCATTATATGATTCGGGGAAATTTTCTGTATTGACTAAAAAGAATTCGATTGCTTTTATTTTATCCGATTGATTGTCACTTCTCAGAAAACTATAACCTAATTGATTTACAAGAGGCTCAGGTGGAGGGAATTGGTAGGAAAGACGATCGGATAGGGTAGAAAAATGTTTCTTTAACTGATCTACATTTTCTAAATCTCGATAGTTGATGCCATATCCTTCAAAAATCGAAGAGATACCCTTGTAGAATGCAATAGAAGGAACTAATGCATGGTTTTCTTCTTCGAAATATTGCAGTTCGCCCGGGAATTCCCCCTCGCTTTTTGCATGAAATGATTCATATAAACGAACATGCCTATCTCTATTTCGGATATTTCTTTTTCCCCAATTAGCAGTAGCAATGAATATGTATCGATCGAATGAATTCATGGTTAGCTTTTCCAATTTTTGATCCATGGTTTCTGCATCCCACGAACCTAGGCTGGGATCTGCGGCTATGAATGAATTGAAAATGGTATTTTCTTTCATATAGGCATGAGTAGCCAGTAAACCTCCAAGAGAGTGACCAAAAAGAATTCGATAAGGAATTGTACGATATTCTTGATCTAATTCTGGAATCAGTTCCTCTTCAAGAAATTTCAAAAAGTTATCTCCTCCTCCAAAATCATTAGGTCTTCGGGTGATGATTTTATCAGGAGTGAAATCTCGATTTCGATTTACATTGTTAATGGCGACTACAATCATTTCAGGAATTCGTTGATTTCGATAGGTTTCTGTGCTCATGAAATCTACCATCCCTGAAATATGTCTAAATAGAGTATTTCCATCCAGAACAATTAAAACAGGATATCTCTTGTAGGAAGAATGGGGGGAGTGATAAGAAGCAGGTAAACTCAACCAATAGGACCTATCTTCTCCTAAAACATTGGAATAAATTTGGTGTCTGGTTCCGATTACAAATTCCTCCAAGTCTTGAGAAAATGTATGGTTGAGACCACTGAACAAAAAAAGAATTAGGAAAAGGAGTTTTTTCATGGTGGGAGGGATAAAGTGAAAACAGCTTTGACTCTACAAGGTAGGGAAATATATAAAAGGGCTACATGAGGCATTTAATGCCCTAGGCAAGTCTAGAATCTTTTTGTTTTTCTGAAGATACCTTGTTTCCTCCAGCCCAATAGAAATAACCGATCACCATGGGCAGAAGAAAAAAAGTTGCTCCAGCTACTTTTATTGGTAGGTTGGTAATAAATCCGATTAATAAGGATCCTAGAAATATTGAGATGGAAATGATTCCTGTTTCCTTTTTGATTTCTCCTTTTGACGAAAAAGTTTCCCAAAGGAATATAAAAACAAAAAACAGCAAGCTTATTTGTCCTGATCTATACAATACTCCAACTCCTCCTCGGATAGAATTGAAAATTGCAGGTTCTTGACTGTAAACTTCCAAAGCTGGGAAATAGCTCCCTAGTGTAAAACCAAAGGAGCTGATAATTAGCAAGCCTCCAATAAATAGGATAGACCAAAAGAGGCGCTTATACCCTTTAGCTTCTTTCAAAATCATAAGGTAAGCGAGTATAAATAAAAAATATCCCAACACCTGCCAAGCCCAAATAAGTCTTAATTCATCCCAATTTTCTAACATGAATTGAGGAGTTTCGGAATCTAGTCTTTCGGTGCCAATCCATCCAATTTTGTATTCGAAAATGATGGTAATTAAGATTATAATCGCTCCCAAGAAGAGGAAAAACCCACCGGCTTTTTTTTCATTTAATGCCATCATATTTCAAACTTATTTATCTTATCCAAAGCAGCCTGGAATTGTCGTTTTTCCTCCTCCTCTAATTTTTCGATGGATTCTTGAGCACCATTGGAAATTTTAAGGGTTGAAAGAATTTGAACTGAAACATACAAGTCATGCCATTCTCCAAGCTGATGCTGTTGCTTCAGGATTAACTTTTTATCCAAGTCAATCTCCTCTTGAAGTCTCTTGGGTAAGACATCATATACATAGACCAGATTTTTGATTTTTCTTCGATATTCATGCATTCCTTCCCGGTCCTTTCTTTGAAGAATTTCAAGCGCATTTTGTCGTGCTTTTTCAAAGTAGCTTTTGATGTCTTTTTTATTCCCGAGTTTTTCCGGGAAGTTCAGATTGTTCCTGTAGTCCGTTATTGCTTGGAGATAAGCAGTACTTGAATTTAAAAATTGTTGAATCAGCTTATCTCTTTGGGATTCTGCTTTGGAAATGAGAGTTGTGGGAGGGGGTGAAAGGGATTTAAGCAATTGGATGGTTAATCCGGTTTCTCTGATTGCTCCAGCCTCTTTGAAAATTGGTTTCAGAAGCTCTGTGTCATAGTTTTCTAGGTAAACTTTTTTAGTAAAAGAATTGATGGCCTTTATTTTTTTTATTGCCACTCGAAGTCTGTGCAGGCATTCGGGATCTTTTATTTTTATGTAGGATGAAAGTTGCTGTTCTATAGAATCAAGCAGTTTAATTACATAAGAATTCAGCAAGTTCTTTTTCATCCAAAAAGGGTTAGAATTCCTAGAAACACGAAAAGCTCATAATTTCTGGGAATAAGTCTTATAAATTAATCAAGTCTGATTTTTCATTTCTTTCTCTTCAAAATCATCACTACTCGATTTGGGATATATAAGGATACTTTGTTTTCCTTGTCGGTTTGATACATGACTTTTTTATCCAATCGTTCAAAGCCACCAAATTCCGTTTGGTCAGAATGCAGAATGATCTGATAATCTCCCGCTTTCGGTAGGGGTATGGGGAAGCCAAAAAAAGATTCGCTTGGATGGAAGGAATAAATAAATACTAATCCACCTCTTTCGTAAGCCAGTATTTTTTTGTTGGGTTCTAAGTATAACTGCACTGCTTGTGGTTGAGCCAATAGCTGATATTTTTTGGCTAATTGAATCATGGCCTTGTCCCAAGCAGCCAATTGCTGATATCGCAGGTGGGGAGTGTCGACCAAAGACCATTGTCTCCGTGCATATTGGTAACTCCAGTTATTTCCTTCCCGGGGAAAGTCCACCCACTCCGGATGACCAAATTCATTTCCGATGAAATTTAGGTAGCCTTCTCCTCCCAAGGAAAGCGCCAGCATACGAATAAGCTTGTGTAGGGCAATACCCCGATCTACAACTAGGCTTTGCTCCAGTACCGACATGGAAGTGTACATCTCCTTATCCATCAGCCAAAAAGCGAGGGATTTGTCACCGACAAGAGCTTGATCATGGCTTTCTGCATAGGCAATGGACTTTTCTTTTTTGGGCCTATTGGTCAGTTCATGCCACAATTCAAATAGATCCCACTGCTCGTCTAGTTTGTGTTTGAGGGTTTTGATCCAAAAATCCGGAATGCCCATCGCCAATCGAAAATCAAATCCGATTCCACCATCCGGGATCTTTCTACACAGGCCAGGCATTCCGCTCACTTCCTCTGCTATTGAAATGGCATTGGGATTTAATTGGTGAATCAGCGTATTGGCTAGTTGGAAGTAAAGCAAGGCATCTTGGTCTACGCCTTCATCGAAATATTTTTCTGCTGAATCAAAGGAAACATGTCCATGATGATGATAAAGCATGGAAGTTGCCCCATCGAATCGGAACCCGTCAAAATGAAATTCATCCATCCAATAGCGGATATTGGATAGTAAGAATTCCTGCACTTCCCACTTTCCGTAGTCAAAGAGTTTTGAATCCCAGCCTTCGTGGTAGCCACGAGCACCAGGATGAAAATATTGATGATCGCTTCCGTCAAACTCATTTAATCCTTCATTCACATTTTTGACGGCATGGGAATGAACAATATCCATAATAACTGCAATCCCCATTTCATGTGCTTTGTTGATTAGGGATTTGAGCTCTTCTGGGGTTCCAAATCGGGAAGACGGTGCAAAGAAGTTGGAAACGTGATATCCGAATGAACCATAGTAGGGATGCTCCATAACGGCCATCATCTGTATAGCATTGTACCCAGCCTCTTTAATTCTTGGCAAAATAAGGTCCTCAAATTCCTTGTAAGAACCTACTCCCGGCTTTTCCTGAGCCATGCCCACATGACATTCGTAAATCAGGGGCATTTGGGCGATTTCTTTTAAAGAGAAATTAGCATCCGTCCATCGAAAGGGGTCGGGAAACCAAAGTTGGCCGGTAAAATCATGTGTTTCTTCATCCTGGACTACCCGACGAATGTAGGCTGGAATTCGGTCTAGGCTTCTGCCTTTTGCGTCGATTACACGAACTTTTATTTTGCTACCATGGACAAAAGTATGCTTGTATTTCTCATAGGGAAGAAAAATTTCCCAATCGCCACGATGATTTCTTTTCATTGGGTGAGACTCCCGATCCCACCAGTTGAAATCTCCCATCAAATATAATTGACGTGCAGCGGGTGCCCATTCTCTATAAATCCATCCATTTCGAACAGGTTCAAAATGAATTCCATAATAGGTGTGGAAATTAGCGAATTCCAGGATGCTGCCCATGGATTCGTTGATGAGATGAATTGCTTTTTGAAAACGCTCAAATCGATTTTGAATGGCAGGAGCGTAAGGTTCCAGCCAAGGTTCATCCTTAACGATTGCCAAAGTATGTTTGCTCACAAAAAATTATTTTAAGTATGAGCTGAATTTATAAAAAAAATAGGGGAAAGGTAAAGGTAACTTTTGACCAAATTTTTGATAAAGAAGAAGTGAAAGGTTGAAAAAGAAAAAGGAGCATGGTTTTATGCTCCTCATTCTGCTTCGGGTAAGATATTTTGAAATTGATTAATGGTTTTCGACTTGCAATCGAAAATTATCCATGTTTTTCATAGATCATTTCTGGCTCCAATACTTCCACATTGCCTAAGGGATTTATAAAGTCTAATGTGACTAGTTTGGTTTCATTGATTAGCATTGGATCGTATTTGGCTGCTACGCGGATATAATTCTCGGTGAAGCCATGCATCTTCCCATTTTCAATATCCTCCTCGAAAAGCACCGTATATGTTTTCCCAAGATTCTCTTCGTAAAATTTTCTACGCTTCTTCTCGGATAAAATCCGTAGCATTTTGGAGCGTTCATTTCGTTTTTTCATCGGCACCACGCCATCCATTTCCACAGCTCGGGTATTCGCCCGTTCTGAATAGGTAAAGACATGGAGATAGGATATATCCAATTCATTCAGGAAGTTGTATGTCTCTAAAAACAACTCATCTGATTCACCAGGAAAGCCTACTATCACATCCACCCCGATGCAAGCATGGGGCATTAGTGTCTTGATTTTGGATACCCGGTCTTCATATAATTCCCTAAGGTACCGTCTGCCCATTCTTCGTAAGATCGTGTTGGATCCAGACTGAAGCGGTATGTGGAAATGGGGAACGAAACGCTTAGATCGAGAAACAAATTCAATGATTTCGTTGGTCAACAAATTAGGTTCGATAGAAGAAATACGGAATCGGTCAATCCCTTCAATTTCATCTAGAGCAAAAACTAAATCAGCAAACCGTTCTTGTCTTTTTCCATCTACGATTCCAAAGTCACCGATATTGACTCCCGTTAAAACCACTTCTTTCACATCAGTAGCTGCAATTTCCCGCGCCGCTTCCAAGACAGAGGCAATGGTGTTGCTTCGGCTTTTTCCACGTGCAAGTGGAATGGTGCAAAACGCACAACCGTAATTGCATCCATCTTGAACCTTTAAAAAAGTACGGGTTCGATCATTAATGGAATAGGCATTATTAAAGGACTTAGCTTCTGAAATCTCACTTGCCAAAACTTTAGCTTCCTGTTCTTTGGCAAAATCTCCCAATAATTCCAAGAGGCGGAACTTTTCAGCTGCTCCCAAAACGGCGTCCACTCCCGGGATTTCTGAAATTTCTCTTGGTTTTAATTGGGCATAGCATCCAATAATGGCCACATAGGAGTTAGGGGAAATCTTTTTAGCCTCCTTTACAATTTTCTTACACTTTTTATCTGCGTTTTCGGTAACAGAGCATGTGTTGATAATAAAAATGTCTGGATCTTCCTGAAAATCCACTTTCTGGTAACCCCTCTCTTCAAATTGACGACTGATAGTCGAGGTTTCGGAGAAGTTTAACTTACAACCCAGTGTATAAAAGGCGACTTTTTTCACGATTTCCCTTCTGATAATGAGACTGCAAAGGTAATCAATCTCCTTTTCTTTTCAATTTTGTAAAATCTTGCTCCAAAAGCATAAAAATTTCCGATTTTGGGTTCAAAAAACACATGATCCATTGAAAAAAGTGTAAATTTTTTAAAAAAGTGCCTTAAAAAACGGTCAAAAGCTTTTTCAAGTCAGTATTTTTCTATTTTTGTGGGTAATATTTTAAACCACTATTGTAGATATGGCAACATTAAGACAACAATCCCTTGCAATGGTTCAAACCAGGCCTCGGGTAAAAGTAGAAGCTCCTGCTCCCAAAATCTCTGACTTCTTCGGAACGAACGTATTTGGCGTCAGTCAAATGAAGCAGTCTTTGGCTCCATCTGTGTTCAAGAAAGTGATGGAAGCTATCGATAAGGGATCAAAGATCGATACGGCTACAGCAGAAGAAGTTGCTTCTGCAGTTAAAACTTGGGCCTTATCTAAAGGGGTAACGCATTATACACACTGGTTCCAGCCTTTGACTGGTTCAACGGCAGAAAAGCACGATTCATTCTTCGACGCGCATGCTGGATTAGAAAAATTCAAGGGCTCTGCTTTAGTTCAGCAGGAACCTGATGCTTCTTCTTTCCCTCACGGAGGTATTCGTTCTACATTTGAGGCTAGAGGGTATACCGCATGGGATCCTTCTTCTCCAATTTTCATTTTTGATAAAACGCTTTGTATCCCAACCATCTTCGTTTCCTACACAGGCGAGGCTTTGGATTATAAGACTCCTTTATTGAAATCATTGGAGGCGGTGAATGAAGCTGCTGTGGCGATTTGTCAGCTTTTTGATCGAAATGTTCGTAAAGTATCTCCATCTCTCGGTGTAGAGCAAGAGTATTTTGTGATTGATAAGGCTTTGTTTGCAGCTCGTCCGGACCTAGTAATGGCTGGTAGAACTGTCTTTGGACACAATCCAGCTAGAGGTCAACAGTTGGAGGATCATTACTTCGGCTCTATCCCGACTCGCGTAAAGGATTTCATGATGGATTTTGAAATTGAGGCGCATAAGTTGGGCATTCCAGTTTCAACTCGACACAATGAAGTTGCTCCAGGTCAGTTTGAAGTTGCTCCGGTTTTCGAAGAAATCAATAAGGCGGTTGACCACAATCAGCTATTGATGGATTTGATGGATAAAGTAGCTGAAAAGCATGGCTTAAAAGTGTTGTTGCATGAGAAGCCATTTGCAGGTGTAAACGGTTCCGGAAAGCACAATAACTGGTCTTTAATTACTGACACAGGAGTAAATTTATTCCAGCCAAGTAATTCGGCACGGGAAAACCTTCAATTCTTGACTTTCTTGGTGGCAACTATCAAAGCGGTATATGATCATGCTGATTTGCTTCGGGCAAGTATCGCTTCTGCTGGTAATGACTTCCGTTTGGGTGCCAATGAAGCACCACCTGCTATCATTTCCGTATTCTTGGGTGAAACCTTGACTGCTGTTTTGGATGAGTTGGAGAAAAACGGAAATATCAAGATTGAAAAAGGAGATAACATGTACATGAAACTTGGTATTTCCAAGATTCCGGAAATCATCCTTGATAACACAGATAGAAACAGAACTTCTCCATTTGCCTTCACAGGAAACAAATTTGAATTCCGTGCGGTAGGTTCCAGTGCTAACTCCGCGGGTCCAATGGCTACCTTGAATGTAATTGTTGCCGAGGTTCTTCAGCAAATGGCCAAAGACATCCAAAAAGAAATGGATGCTGGGCATGAAAAGAAAATTGCGATTGTCAACGTACTTAGAAAATACATCAAAGAATCTAAGAAAATCCGATTTGAGGGAGATGGTTATTCTGAAGAGTGGGAGAAAGAAGCTGCGAAGCGAGGACTTTCCAATTTGAAGAATACTCCTGAAGCTTTGGATGTTTATACTAAAAAGGCAACCAAGGATCTTTTTGCACGTCACAATGTGATGAATGATCTTGAAGTTCATGCTCGACATGAAATTATGCTTGAGAATTTCATGAAGAAAGTACAGATTGAAAGCCGTGTGATGGGAGATCTTGCTTTGAATCATGTGATTCCAACTGCAATCCTTTATCAAAATAAGCTGATCCAAAATGCTAATGGTCTAAAAGGTCTAGGCTTGGATAATTCCGCAGCTGTTGAGACCATCAAGGAAGTTTCTAAACACATTGAATCCTTGAAGGCTAACGTAAATGCCATGGTCGATGCTCGAAGAAAGCTGAATAAAGAAGAGGATGTAGTGAAGTGTGCAAAAGGCTATCAAAAAGAAGTTAAAGAAGCATTCTTCGATAAAATCCGCTATGCAGTTGACAAATTGGAGTTGCTAGTTGATGATGAAAGCTGGCCTCTGGTAAAATATCGAGAAATGCTTTTCATTAGATAATTAGAAAAATTCTTTCCATTTAAAAGCCACTCCGCAAGAGTGGCTTTTTTATTTGAGTTATTCAAAATCGCTCTCGAATTACATTTCTTGTGGTGAAATAAATTTTTCAAAATAAAGATTTGACCTTCGTTAAAATTGAAGAAAGAAGGTTTTTATTGGCTCGACGTTTAAATCCAATTCCACACACTATTAATTGAGATGGTCATCTAAAATAATTTTTTTCAAGATTTGTAGCATTTCGCAAGAAGCATCCGTTTCAATGAAGTGGATGATTTTTTCATCGTTGATTTTCCAATCGCTTAAGGAAAAGAAATCGAAAAAACATCCTTTTGAAGAGTTAAAGCCTTGGGAAATGGGATATTTATAAGGCCTTATCTTTGGATTTTGAATCCGAGTATAGAATAATCCCTAAACCAGAAATCGAGCGTTGAATTGGTCTGACGAGGAACTGATTGACGGTTGCAAACGTCAATCAGCCAAGCATGAGGAGCTATTTTTTAAAAAATACTATGGCTATGTCATGAGTATCAGTTTGTCCTATGCTAAAGATCCTGATTTGGCAAAGGAAATCGTTCATGATTCTTTTTTGAAATTTTTTGCCTCCATTGAAAATCTTGATGGATATCAGTCAGTCAAAGGCTGGTTAAGGCGAATTACAGTAAATGCCTCGATTGACTGGTATCGAAAGAATAAAAAATATGCGATGCAGCAGGATATCCTGGATCAAAATGAAGTCTATCACGAGGTTCATGCACTAAGTGCTTTAGCCTATGAAGACTTGGTCAATTTGCTGCATCAGTTGCCGGAGGATCACAAGTTGGTCTTTAATCTCTATGAAGTAGAGGGATACAGTCATCGTGAAATCGGAGAGAAGCTTGGAATCACTGAAAGTTCCTCCCGAGTGTATTTGGCCCGTGCCAAATCAAGACTGCGTCAATTAGTTCACATTCATTTGAAAGAATATGCAGGAAGATAAGCTAGCTCAACAAATAGCAAACTCCATCAAAAAACACCAGGAGGAAAGCTTTCATCCTTATGAAATAGGGGCTTGGGAGAAGTTTGAAAAAAAACGAAAAGGTGGAGGTCTGAATATTTGGAAACTGATTCCTGCCGGTATTGCTGCCTGTTTGGTTATTGGAATGGCTTGGTGGTGGACAGTAAACTCCACTGATTCTCAAATTGAATCAACCCAATCACTTTCCGAATTAAAGCAGACTGAACCTGTCTCTTCTGATGGTCAAACCTCCACGAATCAGGATGAGAATTTAAATCTTACCTCTTCAGATCAGGAATCAACTTTAGGTGGAAGCTTGAATGGGTCGAATAGCCAAATTGACTCATTTGTAAGTGACGATGTAGGAAAAAATTCTAATCTGCTGGCAATTAATTCAAATGAGTCTGTAGAAAAGGCAGACAAGGATGTCAAAGAATTTGATAATCAGGTTGTTTTAGCTAAATCTTCTGTGACCCCCAAAAGTGAGGATTTTAAAAATAGAGAGTTGCCTTGGGATGCTGTTGCTTTTGAATTTGAAAAGCCGGATTTGAACCTATTGAATCCGGAATTTGATCCAGCCAATCCGAATACCAAGCCATCCAACTTTGCTTTCTTTGATTATTCCATAGCTAAAAATTCTGAAAATGAGTCCAAAATTGCTTGGGAGATAGGGCTTTCTCCAGCTTATGGTGGAACAAGTAGTAGTCAAAATACTGAAGTAACCAGTAATAGTTTAGGATTGGGAATGGCATTAGCTTTGGAGGTTTCTGATAAAATCAAGGTTGGAACTGGCCTTGCCTTTAACTCATTAAATCAACAAAGTCAATTTGCTTCTAATACCGGGAATATGTTTGCAAGTTCCATAGCTCCCAGCAAGGATAAAATTTCTCTAAGCCAAGCCCAAATGGAGCTTCCCCTCTTCATTCAATATCCCCTTACAAGAAATCGTTCGATTTCGCTTAGAGCAGGATTTTCAAATATTTATTCCTTTAATCAAGAGGTTGATTTGGAATCGACTGTTACCAGACAAGTGGTTGTTTCAGGAAATGGTATCAATAGTTCTGTTGTGAGACAGGAATCAGTTGTTCAAAAAACAAGTCTTGAAAGCGTAAATCAGCGGTTTTATCCTTTTGCTACGCTGAATTTTGGATTGAATGTCCGGGTTTTTCAAAACCAACAAGTGAATTATGTTTTAATGCCTTTTTATAATTTCCCAATGACTGATTTCTCTGGCTTTGTAGAAAACCCGGGAATGGTAGGTGCAACTTTCAAGGTCAATTTTATGTCCGGGGAAAAGTAAAAAGAGTTACTAATAAAAGTTGTAATTGCCAGACTGAGCGAAGTCGAACTCTATTTTTAAAAACTACATTTCGACTCCGCTCAATGTGACAATAACTAGGGTTGCTTTTTATTATAGTTTATAAATCAAAATAGTTGGTAATCAATTGTAAATCAAGAGAGTTTGGATTCGAAGGTTCTTCAAGTAAACCTTTTAAAAGTAAGGTGTAGACACTCTTTTCTCTTATTTCCACTTCTTTGATTTCGATGATTGTTTCACCGGTTACTACGGATTTGATCCGAATGTCATATTTACCTTTTTCTACATCACCAAAATTCGTGACATCCTTAAAAACAGTGTTTGGAGTAAGAGGTATATCCATTCCTACAAATTCTACAAATACTTCTCCAGCATCTGGGGAAAGATGGGCAAAGCGGAATTGAGCAAAATCTGGTTTTAGATCTTCCCACTCATCTTTGACAAGTTTTGCATCAAGGTTTGTCGCATGATCCAAGACAAATACAGAATAAATTTCATCTGTTTCTAGTTGGAATTTTTTTTCCAGAAGTGTTCCTCCATTCAAAGAGTTTAGAAAGCGGAATAATCGCTCACCAGTGAAAAATGGGCTATAAGCGATAAACTCTGAAAACCCTAAAGGTTGGGATGTGACTCGGTTTGCATCGGCGAAAATTTCCATATCGGGAGCATCAGGCGAGCTTTGATAAATGGAAACATAGGCAGCTGGTGTAGTAATTGGAGTATCTATGTCATTCAGGCAGGAAGTCCCTAAAATGGCTATGGATGCAAATGCAGCCAATTTGATTTTGAATGAATGAAATCGAGATACAGTGGATTTAAACATAGTTGTGATTTTGTTTTGTTTTCCCTGAGGACGAAAAAAAGCCGTGATTCGCTTCAATCACGGCTTATATTTTTTTGACACTTATTATTTATTCCTCAGGATAAGGGATATAGACAAAACTTGTAAAGGCCCCATCCATTACAAAAAGACAACAGAATTCATCCGGATCTTTGTATGCTTTTTTGAAATCTTCCAAAGCCTCTTCTGCAATTAATTTCCTTTGGATAAATTCATCTACATAGGTGATGTAATAATTCCATTCTAGATTTTTTTCTTCCTTTCCTAGGAAGAGTTGCCCTATTGGTTGTTTTTCTTTGGATATAGGGAAGATAGGATAATCTGAGAATCCTCTTGATTTGACTTGGTAAGCAGCCTCCTTCAATACATCTGCAATTTTTACAAAATCACTGGTAATCGTGCCCAAATACTTCCCGCTTAATTCGGGATCATTAAAATCGGAAATCATGATTTGAGGGTTAAGCGTACAACATTTTCTACGTGGTATGTTTGGGGAAACATATCCACTGGTTGAATTCGTTCCACTTGATATTTATCTGCAAGCAAAGCCACGTCGCGAGCTTGCGTGGCAGGGTTACAAGAAACATAAACAATGGTCGGCGATTCTAGTCGAAGCAACATTTGAACTACATCCTCATGCATCCCGGCCCGTGGTGGATCGGTGATAATTACATCAGGTTTCGCATGGCTTGCTACAAAATCCTCCGTTAGGATGTCCTTCATGTCGCCAGCGTAGAATAAGGTATTTTCGATTCCGTTGATTTGAGAGTTTAACTTTGCATCTTCGATAGCTGCCTCTACATATTCTACTCCAATGACCTGTTTTGCTTGTTTTGCCACGAAATTAGCAATAGTACCAGTCCCAGTATAAAGATCGAAAACTACTTCATCGCCCTTTAAATCTGCAAATTCCCTGGCAACTTTATAAAGCTCATAGGCTTGATTTGAATTGGTTTGATAGAAGGACTTGGGCCCTATTCTGAACTTCAATCCTTCCATTTCCTCTTCGATGTAAGGAAGCCCTGAAAAAGTAACTAATTCCAAATCATGGAAAGTCTCATTCCCTTTTGTATTGATTACATAGAGAAGTGAAATGATTTCAGGGAATTTATTTTTCAAAAACTCCATCACCAGGGTGATTGATTCCGGGTCGTTTTCTCCAAATTGTACGATCACCATGGTTTGACCGGTACTTGTGGTACGAATGATGAGATTTCGGAGAAGCCCAACTTGATTTCGGATATCGTAAAAAGCTAGCTGATGACTCAAAGCAAATTCCCTGAGGGAATTTCTTACATCATTTGAAATTCCTCCCTGTAAATAACAGTGTTCAATATCCACGATTTTGTCGAACATTTTAGGGATATGAAACCCCAAAGCGTTTCTTTCGAATTCCTTACCAGAATTGATTTCCTCTCGGGTTAGCCACCTTGAATTTGAAAAAGTGAAGTCCAGTTTATTTCGATAATATTTCGTTTCCGCTGAACCTAGAATAGGTGATACCTCAGGTATCGGAACTTTTGCAATTCGTTGGAATTGATCGACTACTTGTTGGCGTTTGTAGGTCTTTTGAAGCTCATAATTAATGTGCTGCCATTTGCATCCACCACAAACTCCAAAATGCGCACAGAAGGGTTCAATTCGGTCTTTCGAGAATTCATGAAAATGTACAGCCTCTCCTTCCATAAA
>JABXHZ010000298.1 GCA_013373335.1 Cyclobacteriaceae bacterium
AAAAAGAATTTAACATTGGGATCATTCAAAAGCTTAAAGATTTTTTCTTCTGAAAACTCCTCCTTCAAATAAAGATGCATGTTCTCCGGGGTGTTTTGACTGGCATAGGTATCCACAAAACAATCTCTGGAAAACTGAAGTAATTCCTTCTATTCAGAAATGTGCACTTCTTTAATTTCGAATGGGGGCATTAGAACCTTTATTTTTTAAGGTTTCACAATCACCACACCCTTCCCGAGCATTTTTCGATCTAGGATGTCCCGTAAGGCCTTTGGGGAATTTTCTAAAGAAAAACGTTCGCCAATGTGTTGTTGGATTTTTCCATCTTGGACCCATTGCATGAGTTGAGCGATATTTTGAAAGCTTTTCTCTGGTTCGAGTTTGGAGAATTGTCCCCAAAAAACCCCGACAATCGAACAGCCTTTCAATAAGGGTAGATTCATGGGAATTTTTGGAATTTCTCCATTGGCAAAACCTACGATCAGGTAACGACCCTTCCAAGCCATTCCCCGAAGTGCGGGCTCGGTGAATTTGCCACCTACAGGATCACAGACGACATCAATTCCCTTTCCGCCAGTCAGTTCTTTGATTCTGGATTTGAGATCTTCCTTTTCATAATTAATGGTCAGTTCAGCACCTTTTTCCTTGCAAAGCGATAATTTTTCCTCGGATGAGGCTGCAGCAATGACTTTGGCTCCCAATAATTTTCCCAATTCCACGGCAGCTAATCCCACCCCTCCTGCAGCGCCAAGAACCAAAAGAGTCTCGCCTTCCTGCAGTTTGGCTCGGTCTTTCAAGGCGTGAAAAGAAGTCCCGTAAGTGTATAAGGTTGTTGCTGCGATTTCTGCCTGAAGATTAGGAGGAAGTTTGAATACTCGTTCAGCATCTACCGCGACTTTTTCAGCGAAACCTCCCCATCCACACAAGGCTAAAACGGAGTCCCCAATTTTAAAATCACTCACATTTTCGCCTATTTCGATGATTCTTCCTGCCACTTCACCACCTGGGGAAAAAGGGAGTTCGGGTTTGAATTGATATAGGTTTTGAATAATCAGGACATCTGGAAAATTCACCCCGCAGGCTTCCACTTCAATTAGCACCTGATTAGGACCGGGAATTGGATCGGGTAGTTCTCCAAATCGAAGGGTTTCCGGTAGTCCAAATTGCTCACAAATAATGGCCTTCATTTTTGTATGTATAGTTTGTCACCGATAAAACATCTGTGGAAAATAGGCATTTCCTCTTGAATCCGATAATTTTGAGGACTTTCATTAATCTCAATAAGCATGTCAGTTAACAACTATATTCAAACCCATAAGGAACGATTTTTAAATGAATTGCTGGACCTCCTCAGAATTCCATCTGTGAGTGCCGATCCCAAATTCAAGGAAGAGGTTTTTAAAGCAGCGGAGTTTGTCAAAGACAGTCTCCTCAAAGCAGGAGCAGATGTAGCAGAAATTTGTGAAACTGCTGGCTATCCGATCGTATACGGAGAAAAGATCGTGGACACAAATCTTCCTACTGTTTTGGTGTATGGTCATTATGACGTGCAGCCTGCCGATCCCTATGAATTGTGGGATTCTCCTCCTTTTGAGCCAGTGATCAAAAAAACGGAAAATCACCCGGAGGGAGCGATTTTCGCTCGGGGCTCTGCCGATGACAAGGGGCAGTTTTACATGCATGTGAAGGCATTTGAAGCGATGATGGCCGCTGATGATTTGCCTTGTAATGTCAAATTTATGATCGAAGGCGAAGAAGAAGTCGGTTCGGATAATTTGGAAGCCTTCGTTTTGGAAAATAAGGAAAAGCTAAAATCGGATGTCATTCTAATATCGGATACCCATATGATTTCCATGCAGGATCCTTCTATTACGGTGGGATTACGAGGTCTCACTTACATGGAGGTAGAAGTGACTGGCCCCAACCGCGACTTGCATTCCGGAACCTACGGAGGAGCTGTAGCCAACCCGATCAATGTGCTTTGCAAAATGATTGCATCCCTAAAGGATGAAAATGAGCACATCACCATTCCAGGGTTTTACGATAAAGTGCAGGAGTTGACAGCTGAACAAAGACAGCGATTGAACGAGGCTCCATTTGATTTGGCAGACTACAAAGCCAAGCTGGATGTGGCTACGGTTCATGGCGAAAAAGGCTATACTACCATCGAACGGGTGGGAATCCGTCCAACCTTGGATGTAAATGGAATCTGGGGTGGTTATACCGGAGAAGGAGCCAAGACAGTTTTGCCATCCAAGGCCTATGCTAAAATTTCCATGCGTCTAGTACCAGATCAGGACTGGAAAGAAATTGCCCGTTTGTTTGAAGATTATTTCAAATCTCTGGCTCCTTCTTCTGTCAAAGTGAAAGTGAGAAGTCACCACGGCGGCTCTCCAGCGGTTGTTTCGGATTCCTCGATTGGATATCGGGCTGCAGAAGCTGCAATGGAGGAAACTTTCGGTAAGAGACCAATTCCTACTCGAGAAGGGGGTTCCATTCCAATTGTAGCGTTGTTTCAAAAAGAACTGGGTTCAGATCCGATTCTATTTGGTTTTGGATTGGATACGGATGCCCTTCACTCACCTAATGAGCACTATGGCGTACAAAATTACTTTATTGGAATCGAGACCATTGCTGCTTTCTTTCGACACTTCCGCAAACTGAGTGAATCCTAAATCGGAACTAAGCTGACATCATTTTCCTTTCTCTTAAAAAGCTGTTCAAATCGTATGAATAACGCCAAATCTTGGACTAGAAACCTCCTGCTGATTGTATCATTTTTGATGAGCATGGGGGCATCGGCCCAAATCATTTCCCCTCCGCAATGGACGGTCAGTCTTTCAACTGAGCAGCCCAAAGTGGGAGAGGAGGTTAAATTGATCCTTCAGGCACAAATCCCTGCGGGATGGTATATCTACGGGACGGATTTTGATCCGGACCTGGGGCCTTTAGTCACTACCTTGATTCTGGATGAATCTGGTGCTTATGAGCGGGTTGGAAGCTTACAGGAAATTGAAGGGAAAAAAAAATATGATGAGATTTTTGAAGGAGATATTACCTACTTCCTCAAGGAAGGAAGTTTTGAGCAGCTTTTAAAAATTAATTCTTCGGGGACCATTTCCGGGATTTTGGAATACCAGATGTGTTCCGATCTGACTGGACAATGCATCAATTATGAAGAAGATATTGAAGTCGCTTACACCGTAATTGAGCCAGTCGAAAATGTAAGTTCGATGGAAAGCAACTCTTCCGATGAAGGAGAAACGCTTTTCAATCAAATCGATTCGGAGGAATCCAAATCGGAGAAAGAGTCTTTGGTTACCGATTTTGAACCGGAGGGAGCCACGGAAGAAAGTCTTTGGGGATTTATGGTCTTGGCTTTCTTGGCTGGGCTAGCGGCGCTATTGACTCCCTGCGTATTCCCCATGATTCCCATGACTGTGAGTTTTTTCACGGGTCGGGCGAGTAGTCGTTCTGCAGGGATCCGACAAGCTTTTATTTATGGCTTTTCGATCATTGGGATTTATACCATAGCAGGAACTGCCGTATCGGCTATTCAAGGTCCTGAATTTGCCAATTGGTTGGCAACTCATTGGCTTCCCAATCTCTTTTTCTTTGGAATCTTTATCGTGTTTGCACTGGCATTCTTGGGGATGTTTGAGATTACGCTTCCTTCCAGTTTTGTCAACAAAGTAGATGCAAAAGCAGAAAAGGGAGGCTTAGCAGGAATATTCTTTATGGCCTTCACCTTGGTTTTGGTTTCATTTTCCTGTACCGGACCTATTGTTGGGTCGATTTTGATTTCTTCCGCTGGTGGAGAATTGATCAAGCCGATTTTGGGGATGTTTTCTTTTTCCTTAGCCTTTGCCATTCCTTTTACCCTTTTTGCGATTTTCCCGGAATGGTTGAATCGACTTCCCAAATCCGGAGGCTGGCTCAATTCCGTAAAGGTAGTCTTGGGATTTTTGGAACTTGCCTTGGCTTTCAAATTTCTTTCCATTGCCGATTTGGTTTACCATTGGGGGATTTTGGATCGGGATATCTTCTTGGTGATTTGGATTGTGATATTCGGAGCTTTAGGCTTGTATCTCTTGGGCAAGATTCGCCTACCACATGATTCTCAGTTGGAGTTTATTTCGGTTCCTCGCCTGCTTTTGGCACTTGTGACCTTCATGTTTGTGGTCTATATGATTCCTGGATTATGGGGAGCTCCGCTAAAATATCTGAGCGGTTACCTACCTCCTATGAGTACTCAGCAATTCAAAATGGAGGCAGGGATCAGTAGCGATTCGAACTCAGGATATGTGTTGGATGAACCCGTGAAGTATGCGGATATCCTGGAAATTCCTCATGGTATCAAAGGCTATTTTGATTACAAGCAGGCTTTAAGGGCAGCGAAAGAAGCCAATAAGCCTTTACTGATTGATTTCACTGGTCATGGCTGTGTGAATTGCCGTAAAATGGAGGAGAATGTTTGGGTAGATCCGGATGTACTTCGTAGGCTCAAAGAAGATTTTGTGATGGTGGCCTTGTACATCGATGAGCGGTTGGAACTTCCGGAGAGTGAATGGTATACTTCTTCCTATGATGGGAAGGTAAAAAAGACGCTCGGAAAGCAAAATGCGGATTTTCAGATCACTCGATTTCAAAACAATGCCCAGCCCTACTATGTGATCTTGGATCATGAGGAAGAGTTGCTTGCCAAGCCCCGGGCCTATGATACGGATATTCAAGCTTTTATTGAATTCCTCGATGGGGCGAAAAGGGAGTTTGAGCTTCGAAACTAAAGTCTAGCTACTTTTTGGGATTTTCTTCGAGTTTTGGTCGATTCTTCCTGGAATAAAGGATCGCACTGATTGCGAGTAGAAGGTAAAAACCGAGAATCACAATAAATTGACTTAGGTTTTCTGTAAACTCGTAATAGACAATCAAAACTCCTGCAGCCAAAAGCCCAAGCATGGCTATTCCGGTAAACCAAGGGCTGGAATCGGTTTCTTTCCTTTTTTTAAAATTTGCGACTGCCATCAAAAAGGATACAAGAATAAATGTAATACTTCCAAATTCCAGAATCACTTGCAGCCCTCCGGACAGGACAAGTATCCAAGCCAGTATACTCATGGTAATGATGGCCTTGTAGGGGATGTAGGTTTGAATTTTTTCACCGAGAGGCTTTGGGAAAAATCCATCCTTGGAGATCACCGCCATAAGCCTGGATGCACCGAAAAGTGTTCCGCTGATGGCACTTGAAGTTGCCAATAAAGCGCCAAAAATGACGATGAATTGCCCAAATCCTCCTAAAAACGTTTTGGCGCCGGCCGCCAATGCGTACTCTTTATCAGCGATGATATTTTCTTTTGGGATAACGGAGAGGGCTGCTACTGCAAGGACGACATATAAAGTAATGGCAATGGCAATAGAAATGTAGATTGCCCTCGGGATATTCACTTGTGGTTTATCCATTTCATCATAGGCATTTATCACAAGTTGAAATCCCTCATAGGCCACAAAAGTGATCGCAGATACAATTAGAACCTGCATCCAGGTGGTGTCGGCTGAAATTAGGGGTTGAAGTTTTTGCAAATCGCCTTTTCCGGCCAGT
>JABXHZ010000079.1 GCA_013373335.1 Cyclobacteriaceae bacterium
CTCGAAATGAAGCATTCAGAAATGCGGACTCTTTTGCTGCAGAATCAGGTAATCGAAATGAGTTTACTGAAAATGCAGTAGATAAAGATTACCGCGTTCTTCAAGCAAATAACGTTGACGCTACCTCCAGAAACCTGAACAACCTTCAGAATGCACGAGAAATCATCCGCTGGGCTTTTGCAGAGGCTTCAGAGGGAGAGGTTTCTCCAGTTTTCGAATTGGAAAACGCATACATCGTTGCATCTTTGGTAAGCAAGAAAGAGGAAGAGGAGACTACGTTGAATGATGTGCGAGATCAAGTAGAGGGTCAAGTACGCAATGACAAAAAAGCGGCCTTGATCATGGAAGCTCTTGCTGGAAAAAGTACTTTGGAAGAAATGAAGGCTGTCTATGGTGACGATGCTTCGCTTAACGAAATCCCTGATTTGAAATTGAGTTCTTCTGTGATTCCGGGTATTGGTTTTGCACCAAAAGCGGTAGGCGCAATCTTTGGCCTTTCCGAAGGAGGAATCACCAAGCCAATTCAGGAAGATATTGGAGTCATTGTTGGCAAATTGAATACGCTGACACCAGCGGCAGATATAGCTGATTATACCTTGTATCAATCACAGCTTGCACAAAGCGGCGCTCAGCGGGTATCATACCAAGTCATGATGGCGCTGGAAGACCTCGCCGATGTCAAAGACTACCGATACAAATACTTCTAAGCAACCAAATTGGAACCCATGTCACTCGGCATGGGTTTCTTTTTTGAATTAAAATCCGAAAGGTAGAAAATGATACAAAAGCCATTTAGCAAAGAGACTTTCAAAGAAAAGCTGGAGGCACATGGAGAATTCCCTATGCTTTATATGTTTAAATTCATTGTTCCCAATGGACGGGAAAATGAAATAGGTGCACTTTTCCCCAAAAATGAAATGAGCTTGAAAGCAAGCTCTGGAGGAAAGTACGTCAGCACGACCATACAGGTGATGGTTCATAGTGCCGATGAGATTATCAATTATTATGAAAAGGCTTCTTCGATCGAAGGAGTTATTTCTCTTTAAAATTTTATAGCTGATGTGGAAAGAAGAAAATAACCGACTCAAAAAAACCTTTACTTTCAAAGATTTCCAGGAGGCTTTTGCTTTCATGACCCGAGTGGCGTTTTTAGCAGAAGCACAGCAGCATCATCCCAATTGGAGCAATGTGTACAATACAGTTGAAATCGAACTGACTACACATGATGCCGGAAATACAGTAACTGAAAAAGATCATCAATTGGCAAAAGCCATCGATGCTATCCTAGCATGAGTGAATCACTTCCTATCAGTTTATATCTGGTTCCTACACCGATTGGAAATCTCCAAGACATCACACTTCGAGCTTTGGCGATTCTCCAATCGGTGGACGTGATTTTAGCTGAGGACACGCGAACGACAGGTATGCTGCTTAAGCATTTAGAGATTTCCAATTCTCTCCAATCTTACCATATTTTCAATGAGCATAAAGCTGTAGAAAAACTGGTGGATCGGATGAAAAAAGGAGAAGTCTTCGCCTTGGTTTCCGATGCTGGAACCCCAGCAATTTCAGACCCGGGTTTTTTACTGGTAAGAGAAGTATTAGCTGCCGGCTTAGAAGTACAAACACTACCAGGACCCACAGCATTTGTTCCTGCCTTGGTCAATTCAGGTCTTCCCAATGACCGATTTGTCTTCGAAGGTTTTTTACCCCATAAAAAAGGTCGAAAAACCAGAATTGACTCTTTGGTTGAGGAAACGAGAACCATGGTGTTTTACGAGTCTCCTCATCGCCTGCTAAAAACTTTGGAACAGTTAGGTGAAGTTTTTGGTATGGATAGGCAAGCCTGTGTTTCACGGGAATTGACAAAAATCCATGAGGAAAATGTCCGCGGAACTTTGGAGGAATTAATCACTTACTATCAGAATAATCCCCTTAAAGGAGAAATCGTACTCACTGTAGCAGGAAAACCTGAAAAGAAAGAATCCAGAGAAGAAAAGCAGGAAAAGCGATCCAAAAAATATAGGGATTAAGGTTTAAGATCTTTTTTCACCACTACTTTTAACCCAATTAGTTATCTATGCTCAGTCAAGAAAAACTTCAAAAACTGTTAGAGCAAACCCAGGAAATTGCAAAGTCTGTAGGCGCTTTTATCCGAAAAGAGCGACAGCACTTTAATGTTGAAAAAGTGGAACACAAAGGATTCAATGACCTGGTTTCCTATGTGGACAAGGAGGCCGAACGGAGAATCGTGGAACAGTTGACTGAGATTTTTCCAGAGGCTGGTTTTATTACTGAAGAAGGGACTAATACAACAAGAGCAGATGTTTACAATTGGGTGATTGATCCCTTGGACGGAACCACAAATTTTATCCATGGATTGCCTATATTTTCAGTAAGCATTGCACTAATGGACCGTGATGAAGTAATCTTGGGAGTAGTGTATGAAATAAACCTCCATGAGTGTTTCTATGCAATCAAAGGAGGAGGGGCTTTTTGTAATGAAACTCCCATTCATGTCAGCCAGGCTCCTAATTTGGCCGCTTCCTTAATTGCTACCGGATTTCCGTATTACAATTTTGAATTAATCGATAAATATCTGGCTGCTTTAAAATCCCTGATGCAAAGTACCCACGGATTGCGCCGATTCGGTTCTGCCGCAGTTGACCTTGCCTATGTAGCCATGGGTCGTATTGAGGGGTTTTTTGAATACAACTTAAACTCCTATGATGTAGCGGCCGGCTCTCTAATTGTAAAAGAAGCAGGGGGGATAGTCACGGATTTTTCCGGAGAATCCAATTATATTTTTGGAAGACAGATTGTAGCCACCAATTCCAAAATTCATACGGAGTTTTTACAGGAACTGAACAGGATCTGGTCATCCTAAAAACAAATACCAGCATCCTAAGGTGAGGAGAGAAATTACCATCCCCAAACCGGAAAGCAAAGCCGCCAGTCGTGGAGCCAAATTATAATTGATTGCGACTATGGACCCTGTAATCATGGGAGCCATTGCAGACTCCAATACCGTGACCTTAAAAGTCAAAGATTCCGGATTAAGAACATTTTTATAGATCAAAAAAACCAAAGCCGGGGCTAGTATTAACCGGTACCCAAGGCCCATCCAAAAATATCCCGAACTCAAATCAGCTTTTTCTACCCTAAATCGTAAACCAATTGCTAAGAGGGCCATAGGAGCCATGGTTTTGCCGATTAAGGAAAGAAAAGGAATCAGGAAATCAGGAGTTTTCCATCCCAGTAAGCTCATGATCAAGGTGCCGATCAAAAATCCGAAAGGCGGGAATTTCAAAATCTTCCATGGAATTTCTTTGAAATCTCCAGACTGATGACTGTAAAGAGAACCCAAAATAATGGCCATGGAAGAAACCAACAGAAATGAACCTCCCTGATCCATCAAAAGAGCTACCGGCAATCCTGCTTTCCCATACAGAGCTTCCACCACAGGAAAACCCAAAAAAGAGGTATTGGCTAAGCCGGCTACAATGGCTAAACATCCTGTAACCTGTGGGCTCCAACGCAGAATTCGACCTAAAATCCCAAATACTAGCCAAGAAAGAAAAAAAGTAAGCCAGGCAGCTGAAACGGGAATAAGCAACTCCCAACTGGGATCAATGCCTGGAATATAGAGCAATGCAATTGCTGGAAGGACCAAATTGAAAAGGTAGCTATTTACCCATTTTATTGCTTTTTCAACTGGAAACCCGGGCTTTCGCTGCCCAATCAGTCCTAGAAGCAAAAACAAAAAAGCGAGGATAGCTCCGATCATGGAGGAAAGATAAAAAACTCAGGTTTTTTTAACATAAAAATAATTTGGCATCATTGTAGCAGTCTGATAATCAGGATACTTTTACCGAAAGGAAATTTGGCCTATGAAAAAACTTATACCCATCCTAATCGATAATAAGTACTGGATTCAACTATCCCAGCTACAAAGCGAACAGGCCAAGAAACTCAAGTCTTGGCTTCCCTCAGGCTCCTTAAAGAACCTCACCTATCAAGGAATTCTTTTAAAAGATTGCTTACAATTTGAGACCTATGAATACTGGTTTCGAA
>JABXHZ010000059.1 GCA_013373335.1 Cyclobacteriaceae bacterium
ATTCTGCTCGTAGGAGCTACTGCTGAAGAGGGGTATTCATACAGTGTTTTAACACCTGTTCTTGATATTTTCTGAATTCCATTATTAAAACCAAGTAAATACTCTCCTGAAGGCAAAAGAGTAATGGCAGTGACTTCATCGGAAAGTAAGCCGGAATATAATCTAGAATAATTTTGAAAAGCCAAATTGTTGATATTCGCCACGCCTCGGCTACTCACCAACCATAACAGACCTTCTTGATCAATCAAAAAGTCCTGCAACATAAAAACCCGAAAAATATCCTCTGAATCAATCAATAAGGGCCGAAAAGAATCAAATTTCAATTTTCTCAAACCCGAATTGAAAAAATAGAAAACACTCCCTTTGGAAAACTCCATACCCAAAAGATTATTATAGGAAGGATAGTTTTGATCAAAATTCTGATCAATCAAGGCTTCAGGTTTGTTAAT
Source organism: Cyclobacteriaceae bacterium (assembly GCA_013373335.1). Classification (GTDB taxonomy): domain Bacteria; phylum Bacteroidota; class Bacteroidia; order Cytophagales; family Cyclobacteriaceae; genus Algoriphagus. Next base: position 450 of record JABXHZ010000059.1, read on the forward strand.
GGAAGAACCTTTTGCCAAATACCCTTTTCCCAAAAAGAAAAAATCTCCAGTCTCAGGTGACTGTTTGACCATCAAGGGAGGAGAAGGCAAAGCAACACCCTCAAATTCGAGCGGCTCCCATTTCTGCTCAAAAGTATAGGGACCAAATCCCATAAAGTAAAAGATGGATTGATTTTTATCCCCACCCCAGTGAGTTAAAATCACATTGTTGAATGGTTCTTTTGATAATCGCCTGGCTTGTTCATTCCCTTTAAAATGAAGCAAATATTCGGGGACATCGATTATATATTCTTTGTCAGGATCTTTTCCTCTTGTCAAGAATTTGATAAAACCCAAGAGCCCCGCATTTTCGATATTATCAAATTCAACTTCCTCCCAATCTCCATATCCTCCTTTAAAAAACTTAAACTCCCCTCTATCATTGTATAACCAGATCATTCCATCCTCATCCAAATGAAGGGATATTTGAAAATCAAATTCGGATCGAAGACTGTCAGGAATGGAATAAGTCTGAATTCCATCGGAATAAAAAACGCCACGGGAAGTAGAAAACCAGATTCTTCCCAAAGTATCCTGTTCAATTTGAAAAATATTTTGAACTGGTAGATTGACTCCTTTTGGGTTTAAGTCGAACTTAAAAGTCTGTCCCGTTACTTTTTCGCTTATTAGAAATATCCCAAGCCAAAATCCCAAAAAGAGGTACCGATTCATGACTCACAAGTTATGAAAAGATCGGAAATGCAGAATTACATGGATATTGTTTTGCTTTTCTTTTGTCAGCGGACGCTTTCTTTTATTTTTGTGCGAAACTTTAACAAACGAAGCATGAGTGTACTAGTCAATAAAAATTCCAAGGTGATCGTACAAGGATTCACCGGCTCTGAAGGCTCTTTTCACGCGCAGCAAATGATCGAATACGGCACCCAGGTTGTGGGTGGTGTTACTCCAGGGAAAGGCGGCACGATGCATTTGGGCAAGCCTGTCTTTAATTCTGTAGAAGAAGCTGTGGAAAAGACTGGTGCAGACACTTCTATCATTTTTGTTCCACCGGCATTTGCGGCTGATGCAATTATGGAAGCTGCTGATGCAGGCATTAAAGTAATTATTGCAATTACTGAAGGAATTCCTGTGGCTGATATGATGCGTGCTAAGCCTTACATCAAAGAGCGAGGCGCTGTTCTAATTGGACCTAACTGCCCTGGTGTAATCACTCCAGGAGAAGCAAAAGTTGGGATTATGCCTGGTTTTGTTTTCAAAAAAGGCAGAATCGGTATTGTATCCAAATCAGGAACTTTGACCTACGAAGCAGCTGATCAAGTTGCCAAGGCAGGTTTGGGAGTTTCTACTGCAATTGGTATCGGTGGTGACCCGATCATCGGAACTTCTACCAAGCAAGCAGTAGAAATGCTGATGAATGATCCAGAAACCGATGCGATTGTCATGATCGGAGAAATTGGTGGTAACTACGAAGCAGAAGCTGCTAAGTGGATCAGAGAAACAGGTAACAAGAAGCCTGTGGTAGGTTTCATCGCTGGTCAGACAGCGCCTCCAGGAAGAAGAATGGGCCATGCAGGTGCCATCATTGGAGGTGCGGATGATACTGCAGCCGCTAAAATGAGAATTATGAGAGAAAATGGAATCCATGTAGCAGAATCACCTGCAGAAATTGGAGAAACCATGGCAAAAGCTTTAGGCGTGGGTGCCTAATCAAAACCAATACTCATAAAAAAGGCCACTTCAAAGTGGCCTTTTTTTTATTTCAGAGGTGAGAAAGGTAAGGTTTTCAAAAATACCGCATCTACACGCTCAACTATTTTACCGTTCTTTTCAGACTCATCTCTGGCCTTGATCCAGTCTGGATCTTTAATGAAATTTGAAAAGGCTTGCTCAAAACTTTCCAAATCCTGATGTCCTAATAAATATACCAATTTGGGTTGACTTCCATCCTTTTCAACTGTTTCGAAATACGGATAATTCACCAGGCCTTGCTTCGCGAACAAATCTTGTGTGTGGTTTTTGAATCGCTTTTCCAGATCGGGTAACTTATTATCAAAGCAAGTATAAGTTCTCAATTGAAAAATTCCGGAAGTTCCTGAAATAGCTTTTTCATTTAAGCCTGGAGCAGGAACCATATATATTTCTTGAATTGATTGAACAAGAGGCCCATTCTTTCTGGATTCCTCATAGGCTTTTTTCCAATCAGGATCATTCAAAAACTTCTGCCACATTGGATCCCGAGATTCCTTGTCAGGATAGCCTAGGATGTAGTATAATTTGTTTTCATTAGGATCATTGGGGAGAAAGTAAGCGATATTTTTCATACCTGCTTTTTCAAAAAGAAACCGGGTATGATTTTCAAAACGCTTAACCAAATCTTGTAATTTACCTGGGTGAGCGGTGTAAATCCGAAGTTCGTAGTAGGTTGAATTCTCCAAAGGTTGCTGCTCTTGAGCCCACAAGGAAAAGGATAAAAACAGCAGTAGTAAACTTCCAAATAAGGTTTTCATGATTGGGTTTTTATGATAAGGTTGAAGCATTAAAATACTGCTTTTAAACAAAAAAGGCTACCGTTTTTACGATAGCCTCTCAAATTCTTTTTATAATTTACATTAAACGCTTGATGGTCCAGACAATGATAGCGAAGAGAAACATAATTATGGAAATCTTATTGATTCCATGCATCATTCGAAGATTGAAGTTTGTTTTTTTATTGGGATCGGGCTTTTGAAATACCCGAATAAAATAATTTCCTACCTCTCCCAACTTGAAAAACTCCTTGACTTTATTTTTTTCTGCCATTTTATCGCACTTTTATTGGCAAACAGCTAAGTGTATAGATAAGTTTACTTTCTGCGGAAATCTATCTTAAATAGTTTCCGGTTCTGTCCACATCCCATCCGCTCGGATAATCTCGATCAGTTCGTCCACTGCATTTTCAGATGGAACGGATCGTTTGATCACCTCTTTTCCCTTGTAAAGCGTAATTTTCCCCTTTCCTGATCCAACATAACCATAATCAGCATCCGCCATTTCACCTGGGCCATTCACAATACATCCCATGATTCCAATTTTTACTCCCTTCAAATGATCAGTTCGCTTTCGAATCATGGCCGTGGTTTCTTGTAAATCAAACAGCGTTCTCCCACAGGAAGGACAGGAGATATATTCGGTCTTTGACATACGAGTACGAGCAGCCTGTAATACTCCAAAGGAAACACTATTGTGCAATTTGATTTGATCCAAGACTTCCTCTCGTGTATGCTCCCCTTCTTTTTCCAAAGAAATCAAAATACCGTCCCCCAAGCCATCAACCAACAATCCACCTACATCCGTTGCCGCATAAAGCATCGTCTGATCTGAAGTTTGATCAGGATAACTCACCTTGACCACCACCGGAAGGGAATTATTTTTCTGTATCAGTTCCACGAATGCCCTTCTTAATGCTGGCATTCCATGAGCATTGTAAGTTTTAAGGATTAAGACCAGGTTAGATCGGTCTTTGACAAGCTCAGAAGCGAGTTCAATTTCCGTATCCAAAACTTCCAAAAAATTCAATTCCGGGTGGAAGTTATCTGCTGATTGAAATTCCCCTAAAGAAAATAATGGGTATTTATTCGTTTGATCTTGATTATTTTTCCAAACCTCAAAATTCTGAATCTCACGCATCCCGTTTGGAAGCATGAAAGGGATTGGATTGTTTCCAGAATATACAAAATCACATCCTAGGTCATTCATCTTCCACTTATCCAATTCCGGAAGATAAAAGTGCCCTACAGCTTTCATTTCCTTCTCTGAAATATGCGCAACCCTTGAAATATCTGTAATCACACGAGGGACATTCTGCCCGCCGAAGTTATAAACCTCCTTGCTATCTCGCTTGGAATGTTCAAATGGGTTGATGGGATAGTTTTTTATAGCCGGAATGGCCTGATGATCTTTTCGATTGGTATATCGGTCAATCAAAGCTTTCGCTACAGGAGCTTCGAATTCAGGATCCTCGGTTAAAGAAACTCGCACCGTATCTCCCAATCCATCTTCCAACAAAGTGCCAATACCTACTGCGGATTTAATTCGGCCATCTTCAGCTTCCCCAGCTTCTGTTACTCCTAAGTGCAAAGGATAAGGCTTAAAGCCACCTTCGTTTAATTTTTGAACTAGCAATCTATAGGCTTGTACCATCACTTGGGTATTGGAGGATTTCATGGAAATCACGATATCGTGGTAATTTTCCTCTTCGCAAATCCTCAAAAATTCCAAAGCGGATTCCACCATTCCAAGAGGCGTATCTCCATATCGGCTCATAATCCGATCTGAAAGCGAACCATGATTGGTGCCAATGCGCATGGCTGTACCATGTTCTTTACAGATTTTCACCAAAGGAAGAAA
>JABXHZ010000017.1 GCA_013373335.1 Cyclobacteriaceae bacterium
AAAAATATGACAGGATTGACGGGGCCTGAGAATGACGTTCCCTTAGGGGAGGGAGAATTGGATTTCCCATCCATTTTAAAGGAGGCGAATCGAATTGGAATCAAACATATGTTTATCGAGGACGAAAGTGAGCATGAATTGGAGGCCTTGCCAAAAAGCATTTCTTATTTGAGAAATTTGAGGTATTGATTTCTACTAAGTGCTATAATATTTGGGAGATTTATGGGGTAATTATTAGAAAAAGAAGAAATGAATTCCTGCTAAGGTTAATCTTGAAAGAAATTCTTTTTGATTTCGGAAAAAAATCCAAACCTTAGGGGCGAGTTAAGAAAGTGTGAAGTTCGGTTAGATGTATGGAAATCCTTCCGTTCATGTAAAAATTGCCTAATTCGGTACTTAAAAGCTGAATTTTTCAAAAAAATCTAAAAGGACTCATTGTTTTTTGAAGCCAAAAAATGATAACTTTAAAACTCGATTTTAACTTAGAAACCATTTAACCTTTATCAAAAGTCTATTTAAAATTCACATTATGAGAAAGTTAATCGCTTTGTTCATGCTGGCAGGTATCTTGTTTGCACCTGTTTTCGCTAACGCACAAGAAGCAGAAGCCGATAGTGCGGCTCAAGAAGAAACAACACCAGTAGCAGAGGAGCCTGCTGCATCTCCTATGATCGTCGATGACGAAATTGTAGCAGAGGAGCAAAGCTTCCATCAGGTGGTAAAAGAGAAGTTTATTGAAGGTGACCCTGTCTTCATGACTCCGGTATTGATCTGTTTGATCCTAGGTCTTGCCGTAGCATTGGAAAGAATCATCACTTTGAACCTTTCTACCACCAATACCAAGAAGCTTCTCGCTAAAGTTGAGGATGCATTGTCTTCTGGAGGTGTAGAAGCTGCTAAAGATGTAACAAAAAGCACAAAAGGACCTGTTGCTTCCATCTTTACCCAAGGTCTAATGAGATACTCTGAGGGTATCGAGATGGTTGAGAAATCCATCATCGCTTACGGATCTGTTGAGATGGGTCGTTTGGAAAAAGGTCTTGTATGGATCTCCCTGTTCATTTCACTTGCTCCAATGCTTGGGTTCATGGGTACGGTAATCGGTATGATTGGTGCATTCGACTCTATCGAAGCAGCCGGTGATATCTCTCCATCCCTTGTAGCAGGTGGTATTAAGATCGCCCTTTTGACAACCGTAGCAGGTTTGATTGTTGCGATCATCCTTCAGTTGTTCTACAACTACTGTGTGGCTAAAATCGATTCTTTGGTTAATGACATGGAAGATGCTTCTATCTCTTTGGTAGACATCCTTGTGAAGCACAAGTTGACTGGTAAGTAATTATCAGTTATTCCGAGTACCAAATAATTTAATTAGTCAAACTCCAAAGAAGAAACAATTATGGATACTTATGACATTTTCCTATACGTTGGATATGGTCTAGTCATCTTCGGTGCTTTCTTCGCGATTGTTATGCCTTTAATCAAGTCATTGGACAATCCGAAATCTTTGCTGAAGACTGTCGTGGGGATCATTGCCATCGGAGTGTTGTTCTTCATTGCTTACTCTGTATCAAGCAATGAGGTACTTCCAAAATTTGAAGCAGAACCCTTTAACTTGACTCCTACGGGTTCACAGTTTGTAGGAGGTATGTTGATCACAACCTACATTTTGGCAATTGTAGCTCTTGTAGGTATTGTATTTACAGAACTCAATAAAGCTATTAAGTAATTATGGCTAAAAGTAAAAGCAGAATGAGTCAGGAGGTCAATGCAGGGTCCATGGCGGATATCGCCTTCCTGTTGTTGATTTTCTTTCTCGTGACGACAACGATCGCTTCGGATAAGGGTATTTTGAACGTCCTTCCACCGAAGTTGGATCCGAATAATCCCCCACCAGAGATCGATAAAAACGAGCGAAACATCTTTACCATCTTGGTAAACGCTAATGACGATTTGCTAGTAGAGGGTGAATATCGTGAAACTGCTGATGGATTGGACGAAGAGATCAAGATGTTTGTCTTGAACTTTGCTGCACCTGATGAGGATGCCCAAGCTTTGTTCAACTCATTACCAGCATCTCTAAGAGCTCAGGCTAAAAGAGACCCTGAATCATCAGACCACCCGGGCGAGGCTGTAGTATCTATTAAGACAAATCGTGGTACTTCTTATGAGAAATTCTTGGAAGTATTCGATTTGGCGAAAAAGGCATACTTCGATATCTATGCTGAGCGTGTTAATTTGGATACTGACGAGTACCGAACCCTGACAGGTAAAGATGAAGCTGAAGAAGCATTGATCGATAGAGGAAAAGAAGGAATCCCAATGGCGATTTCTATTGCAGAACCTGATAAAATCGGTAGTTGATATGGCAAAGTTTAAGAAAAAGACTAAAACCTCGGAAAGTATCCCTACCTCGGCACTTCCTGATATTATCTTCATGCTGTTGTTCTTCTTTATGGTGACAACGGTTTTGAGGGAACAGGAAATCTTGGTAGAGCAAAAAATTCCGCAAGCTACCCAGCTTCAGAAATTGCAAAAGAAAACTCTTATTTCTTACATCTATATTGGTAAGCCTAAAAACACTGCGTTGTATGGTTCTGAGCCAAGAGTTCAGGCAAATGATGCATTGATGAATACAACTGATATTATTCAGTGGGTAAACCGAGAGCGTGATGCTTTACCTGAAGCAGATCGTGGAATGATCACTATCTCCATGAAAGTGGATAAGGATGTGAAAATGGGACCTATTTCTGACGTGCAAACTGAGTTAAGAGAGGCTGATGCCCGACGTGTGCTCTACGCGTCTGTTGGTAAGGTAGTTCGCAATTAATTCTCAATAATCTTTATATTGAAAGCTACTTCTTCGGAAGTAGCTTTTTTTGTTTCGATATGTCTGTAATCACTAAGAATAAGAAGAAAGTCCAAAATGCTTGGGCTATGTATGATTGGGCCAATTCGGTCTACAGTCTAGTTATTACATCTACCATATTTCCCGTTTATTATAATTCTGTGACCAAAGGAATGGACGGGTCGGAAATGGTTTCTTTTTTCGGGTTTGAGATTATAAATACGGTTTTATATTCTTATTCCATTTCATTCTCTTTTTTGATTATCGCCTTGGTTTCTCCTCTGCTTTCAGGAATTGCCGATACAAGTGGTAAAAAACTTGAGTTCATGAAATTCTTTGCCTATTTAGGTTCCATAGCTTGTATAGGTCTCTACTTTTTTGACGGAAATAATCTCGAATGGGGGATTTTATGTAGTGTGACAGCAAGTATTGGCTATGCTGGCAGTATTGTTTTTTACAATGCTTTTTTACCTGAAATCTCCAAAGAAGAAGAATATGATTTGTTGAGTGCCAAAGGCTTTGCTTTAGGTTATATAGGAAGTGTGATTCTTTTGGTTTTAAATCTCGCCATGATTCAAATGCCGGGTGTATTTGGAATTCCAGAAGGAGGTATGGCTGCAAGGTTGTCATTCTTGATAACTGGGATTTGGTGGGCTGGATTTTCCCAAATTCCTTTCAGAGTCCTTCCTAAAAATCCTTACAACAAAAAGTTGAAGAGAGAACTGCTTTTTCATGGCTATCAGGAAATTCGAAAGGTTTTGGGACAGATAAAAACCATGCCTGTCATGAATAAATTTTTAGCCTCCTTTTTCTTCTATTCCATGGGTGTCCAAACGGTTATGTATCTAGCCGCTACCTTTGGGGATAAAGAATTGGGGCTACCTGGGGCTCAGTTAATCATGACCATTTTGATCATTCAATTCGTGGCCATTATTGGGAGTTATCTCTTTGCCTTTATTTCAAAAAAGTATGGGAACAAGGCCAGTCTTGTAATCATGGTCTTGGTTTGGACCATGATATGTGGTGCAGCTTATTATGTGTATAATGTCTATGAGTTTTTTGCTTTGGCTTTTGTGGTCGGATTGGTAATGGGTGGGATTCAATCCCTGTCTCGTTCAACTTTTTCAAAATTAATTCCAGAAAGCACTACAGACCATGCAAGTTTCTTCAGCTTTTATGATGTGACTGAAAAAATCGCCATCGTTTTAGGTACTTTTTCCTATGGAGTAATTGAGCAAGTGACCGGAAGTATGCGGAATTCTGCACTTTCCTTAGGTATTTTCTTTTTGGTTGGATTAGGGTTTCTACTGTTAGTGACCATTCCAAAAAAGGAGTTATCCATAAAAGCTACTTGACAAGATGATACGCATTTTACAAGGGGAATCCGTCAAGAAATTAGATCAGCTTCATGTTGAGAAGAGTGGAGAGTCTGGTTATGAGTTGATGGAGCGGGCTGCCAAAGGTTTTTGTGACTGGTTTCAGGAAAAAGGATTTGATAAAACAAAGAACGTCTTTGTATTTGCAGGTGCGGGAAATAATGGAGGAGACGGATTGGCTATTGCTAGACTTTTGTCTGAAAAAGGTTGGAAAGTTAATGTAATTGCCTGTTTTGATGAAAATTCAACACTTAGTCCTGATGCGGAAACTAACCTTGAAAAACTCCCAAAAGAGGATAGTTTGATTAATTGGAAAGTATTCTCGTTGTCCCAAGATGCAATTTTTATTGATGCCTTTTTGGGAGTGGGATTGAAAGGGGAGCTTCGTGATGAGGCCCGTCAAATAATTAAGAAGTACAATTCTTTTCAAGGAATCAAAATCGCAGTAGATATTCCGAGTGGCTTAAAGGCCGAAGAAATCGGGGTCCAAGATGTGGTCCAAGCAGATTTTACCATCACCTTTGCGTTTCCGAAGTTAGCGCTTTTACTTCCCGAAAATTCGGACTTTGTTGGGGATTTACAGGTAATCGATATCGGAATAAATGAATTACTTTATCGAGAATTTGAATCATCCTATTTCTTTATCCAAAGAAAAGACATTCCTCACTTACATCGGAAATTCAACCGGTTTTCGCATAAAGTGGATTTTGGGAAAATCCTATTTGTAG
>JABXHZ010000425.1 GCA_013373335.1 Cyclobacteriaceae bacterium
GAAAAGGAGAGGATTGAAATCCAAAAGTACCTGACCTTGATCGGGCTGAAAGAAGGAATAGATTGGTGGTGGGTCTAGTTTTTAGGATGGAGTTTCTCTGAATAAGCTTTTTTGGATTGAATATTTTCCAGGGAAAAGGGAATGTCCACAAACTGATCATTTGCCCAGATTGGAAATAAATTCTTGTAGAAGGGGCTTTCAGGGTTTCCTGACTGACCTGGGGTATTGATGCCAATGGTTTTTTCCCAATCCTCTGTATCAACAACGATACGGAAAGAGGCTCCGGAGGTATTGTTGTCTCCATATGCATTGGCTCCAGGGGTATAGCTGTATCCCCCTCGCGGTAGGATATCGGTATTTAATTTTGCTTGCCACTCTGAACTCACCACTTTTCCCAAAGGATGAATGATTTGGGCATGCTTATAATTTGCTTGACCATATTGCCAATTGGAAGGGGCCGGTCCTAATTTTTGTTTTAGGGCTTCAATCGCCTCTGCGAAAGTTTCTTTAAGTAGCTGAGTTCGATTTTCAAATGGATTCGAAGAATAGATTCTTGTTGGATCTTCCATCCATTCCAAAACTCGAGTCAATTGAATACTTCCCAGCCAAGGTTTTACTTTATCAGGAATCATCAATTCAGATACTTTATCTCTAAGGATTCGCTCCCACATTACATAGATACCGGCTTCTACCGAGTTTTTATTCAGGACGAAATTCCAAGATTGGAGAATTTGATTTAATGAATCCACAAGAGGATCCTCCCAGGAAAGATCCTTTAGTAGAGGGACTAAGCGTCTTGCAGGTAAAGCGAGGTAATCGTTTTGCAAGGCTCCCATTTCTTCTACCGTGAATTTTTTATTCTGACTGAGCACTTCCTTAATCCGTTCACCACGAAAATTATCTGCCCATTCGTAGCCAAGTGCATCAGGGTATGGGTAATTATCTTCAGCTACATTTTGGTTAGCAGTAGCTATAAAACCTGATTCCGGATTCACAGCATGGGGTCGATCCTCAATGGGTAAGTAACCCTCCCATTCATATTCTCCATTTCCCGGTGTGGCAATTAACCCAGAAAAATTCTTTCGAATCGGAGCAATGCCTGTTGCCTGCCATCCAATTGTCCCGTCTTTTCCTGCCCAAACCATATTTTCAGCCGGGATATTGTTGTAAGTGCAAGCCTCTTGGAATTCTTCCCAAGTTTTGGATTGATCCATTCGTAAGCTGGCTAAATATGGTGCAGAACCGGGTTCTAACCAGGCACATTCCACAGCTACGGCTTTATTTAAATCATTATCGATGAAAGTGACCGGGCCATGGACCGTGTAGCGATGGGTTACATATACCTCATCGCCTCCTTTGATTCGAATAGTATCTTGGATTTTTTCCATTTCAATCCATTCTCCCTGAAAGAAATAGAGATCCGGATTTTCAGGTGAAATATCATAAATCCGAAGATCTTCATTATCGGTAGAAAAAATCGTTAATCCCCAAGCTCCAAATTCATTGTGACCAATGGAAACTCCGGGAATTTCGGGTTCTCCTGCTCCGATGACATTCCATCCTGGCGCATGAAGATGAACCCAATATCGAAGTGATGGAATAGCCTGTAGTCGATGGGGATCATTTGCCATAAAAGGGAATCCACTGGCTGTTTTTTCTCCTGAGACCACCCAATTATTGCTGCCTTGGGCAAAGGCATCGTGTTCCATGGTATATTCAATGGATTCTTCAATTAGTGCAGTCGATTTTTCGAATTCATCACTTCCGATTCGAAAGGGTTCTGAAATATCTTCTGGACGAAACTCCACCCGCTTACGGAAAGCTTGATAAGGAGCTAAAATATCCTTCATTAGCAAGGCTTCCGGGATACTTGGATCCCTATCTAAAATGGGTTCATTTGGATGGAAATAATAAAGCTCTTTTGCTTTTTCAGGACCGATTTGACTGATTACCCTGCTGATATCCAGTTCGTCAACAACATTCTCAAGGAGACCCTGATGTCTTGAAATGACCACTTCCCAAGTCCAATATTCCGGAAGAATATTGAGCATCTTAAATTCAATGGGAAGCATTTCAGGATTACTACGAATCTCCGTTATGTAAGCGTTGATTCCAGCGACAAATGCATCGACGATTTCAACGCCACGAAGATGATAATGTCGAAGTTCAGTTTCCTTATCTCCTCGGAATTTAAAAAGTCGAACACCCCGGTCCCTCTCCAATTCCCGCTCTCCCAAGATTTCTGCAAGGGTTCCTGTGGCCTGTCTGCGCCATATTTCAAATTGAAAAAGGCGATCTCTGGCAGCCAAATAGCCTTGACTAAAGAAAAGATCCTCTTCGTTTTGGGCAAAAATATGATTGATTCCGTTTTCATCTCGAATGACTTCCACCTCCTCCTGCAATCCTGGGATTTGGAGTTGGTTTTTTTGGCAAGCAGCCAAACTTATCAAGAAGAAAAAGGCTAAGTATCGGAAGTTAAATCTTGGCTTCATGGTTTTTAGGGTTTGAAGAAATTTCCATAATAAATCGTGGATTTCCAATGAAATGCACTTTTCGGGGAGGATTAGCATGAAAAAGAAAGCCCCGATTCCTTAGGTCGGGGCTTCATTTTACTAACAAAAAAGTATTTCCCTAGGGAACCTACTTAAACTACTTCAATGGCTTTCTTATGATTGCCTTTGATCATTTTACTTTTCGGAAGGACTAACCGAAGTAATCCATTTTTGTAGTTGGCGTCAATGGAATCTTCAGATACATTTTCAGGAAGAACAAATGACCTTCGAATACTGGTGTAAGAGAATTCTTTCTTGCGGTAGTTATCCTTTTTCTCTTCTTCTTGATGTTCTTTTTCTGCGGAGATGTTCAAAACACCGTCTTCAACATCTACCTTGAAGTCCTTCTTATCAAATCCCGGAGCTGATAATTCGATCTTAAATTCTTTGTCATTTTCGATCACATTAGCTGAGGGAACCTCCACGGATTTATCCATGAACCAAAATTTGTCATCCCATGCAAAGGGATTTTCTGCTCCAAAGAAGTCTTGGGCCATTTTGGGCCAAAAACCTCTACTTCGTTTTATAGCGCCCATGATTCTTTGTGTTTAAATGAATGATGATATTAATTTCTACTCTTTTTAAAGAGAATTGAATGATATCTATCACGTAGAGAGGTGATTAGGATCAAAAAAAATGGGATCAATAAGAAAAATTAAGATCGGTAATTCGCAGATCGAGCCAAGTCCAATCTCCCTGCGGAAGCTTCCAAGTAGCTTCCATATGGCTTGGAATTCGAATTCCTTCCCATTCAGAATATTCTTTGACCGTAAGAATCCAAGGAAATCGGCTCGATTCGGTTTTGTTTTCATAATATCGAAGCGCTTCAAACTTTGTAAAATCTCCCTCCTCATTGAAGTAAAAAACACCCTTTCCCGTTGTTTCTCCTACCTTCAAACTTCCCTCGACAGAATGTTCATCAAGTTCTTTCCAGGAAATCTGTGGATGAAGGGCTAAGCTAGGCATCCAGACTAATTCTCCAAGTAATCGTTGCAAACTTCCTTCATCAATTTTCGGCCCTTTGGCATCGACTATGGGGAAAATTGCACCTAGCCGAATGAGCATTTCACCTTTTCCATCCAAAGATTGATCTCTTCCGTAAATGGCCAGTCCAGGCATCATTTGCATCTTTACTTCCCAATGAAATCCCGGAGGATTAACACGAGAAATCTGATAAGCAGTAGCCTTTTTCCAATCGCTCTGATCAGGTTTCATTTTCATTTGGGCTGCCTGATGGATTTCTACTGAAATCATGGGATTGCTTTCGTCAAACCCAATTCGATTTAGCCATTTCTGAATCGCAACAGGAGTCTCCTGAACTTTTCGTAATTCCACTTTTTCAATTTGATCAATGAAATCAGATTTCTCCTGCGTTAGTTTTTGATTCCAATTCGCTAAAAATATCATTTGAATAGAAGCGAATAATAGGATGAGGTTGGGGAGGCTTCCGAATTTTGCATCCTGCCAAACTGTGAAAATTAAAATCTGGGATAAAATAATGGCAATTAGACCTAGATATCCAGCGATGGATTTTTCCAGGAAAGTAATAAGTGCAAAAGCCAAAAAGAGGACGCTTGCCAATAACCAAAACCCGCCCGCCAAGTTAGAAATGGGCTGTTTCAATTGGTCGATTTCTGTAAGTTTAAAGGCTTTCAAAAAACCAAGGAGATGGATTAACCCATGAATGATTGAAATAATGATGATTGCGATTTTCATTTTAAAAAGTGAAGGTTTTATCTAGCTCTAATTTTTTAAAAATTATCTCCAAATTCAAATTTTATGTAGCTTACTACATGCTACTTATTCTCAAAAGCTATGAAACGAATAAACTTATTTCTTCTTGCTTCCCTACTTGCTTGGGTAGCCTGCAGTCCTGAAAAGCCCTATCAATTTCAGGTTTCTGATCTTGAGCCACTCATTGATAGTTTGTCTTCGGATTATTTTGAAGGTCGAATGCCTTTTTCGGAAGGAGAAAAGAAGACGATTAATTTTTTGGTTCAAGAATTTGAATCCTATGGTTTGGAACCAGGAAATGGGGATTCCTACATTCAGGATGTGCCTCTAGTTTCGATTTTGACAGAAGCAGCCCCTTCCATGGAAATTAAATCTTCCAAAGAGTCTCTGACATTGGAGGGGCTAAAAGATTATGTTTTTTGGACTCAACGAACAGATTCTGCTATTGCTTTTCAAGATGCTGAGTTAGTTTTTGCCGGTTTTGGAATTGTAGCTCCTGAGTATGGTTGGGATGATTATAAAAACATCGATGTGAAAGGAAAGATCGTCGTGGTTTTAGTTAATGACCCGGGATTTGGAACCGAAGATGCTTCATTTTTCAAAGGGAATACCATGACCTACTATGGACGATGGACCTACAAATATGAAGAGGCTATTCGTCAAGGAGCTTTGGGTTGTCTGATTGTGCACAATACCATTCCCGCAGGCTATGGCTTTAATGTGATTCAAAATTCCTGGAATGCATCTAAATTGTACTTGGATGACCGGGGAAAAGGAGGCTATAAGCTAGCGATCGAAGGGTGGGTTACGCTACCTACAGCAAATAAGCTTTTTGAAATGGCAGGTCTCAATGAGCGGGAGTTGTTGGCAAAAGCCAGAAAGGCAGATTTTGAAGCTATTCCAATGGGCTTAACTGCAAGTTCGTCCATGACGGTCAAAGCAACTTACAATGCCTCCAAAAATGTGGTTGCAAAAATCACCGGAACGGAACGTCCTGAAGAATATGTGATTTATTCGGCACATTGGGATCATTTTGGAATTGGAAAACCGGATGAAACAGGTGATAGCATCTACAATGGAGCTTTGGACAATGCTTCAGGAACAGCTGCCTTGTTGGCCTTAGCAAAGGCTTTTCATGAGTCGAAAGCTCCAAAACGGACTGTTATTTTCTTGGCGGTGACTGCTGAGGAGCAAGGATTGTTAGGTTCTGCTTTCTACGCACAAAATCCAATTTATCCAGTGGATAAAACCGTTGCCAATATCAATATTGATGGGGTGAATCCGTATGGAAAAATGCGGGATGTTTCCGTGATTGGGAAAGGACAGTCTGAGATGGAAGATTTGTTGGAAGTTGAATTGGAAAAGCAAGGGCGCTATGCCGCGCCTGACCCTAATCCAGTGGCAGGTTATTATTTTCGGTCAGACCATTTCAATTTTGCAAAAGTGGGCGTGCCTGCCTTGTACTTTCAAAATGGGGTAGACCACGAAGAAAAAGGGAAGGAATACGGGATGGAAATGGAAGAGAATTATACGATGGAATATTATCACAAACCATCGGATGAATATGATCCGGACCGATGGAACTTAGAGGGTGCTGTAGATGATGTTCAATTGCTTTACAACGTCGGACAAAACATCTCAAACTCCGTTCAATGGCCCAATTGGAAAGAAGGTTCTGAGTTTAAAGCGATCAGAGATGGGTATATGAAGAAATAAATATTTGGGAAAAAATGATTCACCCAAGTTTTGGGGTCTCAAAAAGCAATTATTTGTCAGTCCGAGCGGAGTGGAGGGTCCTTCGACTCCGCTCAGGGTGACAATTATTCGTTAATATTCTGATTAAGATTTTGCCAAAATCAACTGAAATTCCAAAGGACTGCAGGGTTGAAATTCATCTTCTTCTAGGTCCTCAAATATCTCTTCATCAAATTCCATCTCAGTCTTTTCAATTTTCCCATTAGGGTGTACGATCAGTTCGATACCAGTAAAGTCCTCTGGATTCACTTGTACCAAAACTTGGTAATCGTCAAAAATTCGCTTGAAATACTGAGTAATTGCCTTGGCCATGAGGGTAAGGTTAAATTTTTTTTCAAAAATAGGCGATAATTTTTAGGAACGGGCTTTGACAATTCCAAACCCTTTCTAAATTTGTCCCAAGCTTATGAAAACAACAACAAACAAATATTGGTGGTGGCATTTTGATTCTTTCCCGGGGAAAGTACAGCGAGCCCTTGCCTAAATTTGAGTTGCAATGAATATAAAATGGCTTACTGGAATCCCCGGTAAGCCTTTTTTTATGTCTAAAAAATTTCAATATGAATCACGTAAAATTTCCTATCCTGACTACTTTTCGAAAGCGATTGGCAGACACCATCACTCCCGTAAGTATTTACTTACAGATTCGGGACCGGTTTGCCAACCCGATCTTATTGGAAAGTTCAGATTATCACGGCCAGGAAAATAGCTATTCTTACATTTGCTTCAATCCTTTGGCTACCTTCTCTTTCAATGCGGGAAAGGTTACTGAAAAGCTTCCAGATGGAGAGGAACTTCAATACGAAGTTGGTTCCAAAAAACCGCTAATGGATGCTCTTCGAGCTTTCGGGAATAAGTTCGACCCGACCCCCGACCAATTTAAATTCAGTACTAATGGACTTTTTGGATACATTCAATACGATAGCGTAGGTTGGTTTGAAGATATCAAGCTTAGCAAAACGAAGCCGAATGATATCCCCATGATGTACTATGCGATGTATCAAAACATCATTGTAGTAGATCACTATAAAAATGAGTTGTATCTCTTCGAGCACAGGGTAGCCGGTGCAAATAACCAAGAGTATATTTCAGAGATTGAAACTCTGCTAAACAATAAAAATATTCCTGCTTATTCATTTAAGACAGTTGGGGAGGAAGTTTCCAATTATAGTGATGAGGAATTTTTGAGAATTTTAAACCAAGGTCGAGAGCATTGTTTCCGAGGCGATGTTTTTCAAATTGTTTTATCCAGACGCTTTACTACAGGATTTAAAGGGGATGAATTCAATGTGTATAGAGCCCTTCGTTCGGTCAATCCATCGCCTTATTTATTTTATTTTGATTATGGTTCCTTTAAGGTTTTTGGAAGTTCTCCCGAAGCACAGATTGTTGTCAAAAACCGAAAAGCTACGATTTATCCTATAGCTGGCACATTTCGACGAACTGGCAATGATGCTGAGGATGCGGAGTTGGCTCGAAAGCTTTACGATGATCCCAAAGAAAATTCAGAACATGTAATGTTGGTGGACTTGGCCCGGAATGATTTATCCCATTCGTCTGATTTAGTAGAGGTAGAGGTGTTTAAGGAAATCCAATATTACTCGCATGTGATCCACCTAGTTTCCAAAGTAACCGGTCAATTAGCAGAAGGCGCTAATCCCCTTCAATTAGTTGCCGATACTTTCCCTGCAGGTACGCTTTCGGGTGCTCCAAAATATCGTGCGATGGAATTGATTGATGAATTAGAAAATACAAGCAGGCAATTCTATGGTGGAGCGATTGGCTACTTAGGCTTCAATGGTGACTTTAACCATGCCATCCTGATTCGATCTTTTGTATCCGAAAATAATCAGTTGCGCTTCCAAGCCGGAGCTGGAGTTGTAGCCAAAAGCTCAATACCATCCGAATTGCAGGAAGTGGCTAATAAGTTAGAGGCCTTAAGGGTTGCGCTAAGGGCGGCGGAGGATATTTAGTTGGAATTTTCAATTTTCTAATCTTTGAATTGTATTAAATGAAAATACTAGTCCTCGACAATTACGACTCCTTCACTTATAACCTGGTGTATATCATCAGACAGCTTGGGTATGGGAATCAAATGGATATTTTCCGAAATGACAAAATCAGTTTGGAAGAGATTGCTCGCTATGATAAAATTTTACTCTCACCAGGGCCTGGAATACCCTCTGAGGCGGGGATTATGCCTGAATTAATTAAGAAATATTCTCCTGAAAAGTCCATTTTAGGAGTTTGTTTGGGGCATCAAGCTATCGGTGAAGCTTTTGATGGAAGTCTAATTAATCTTTCAGAGGTTTTGCATGGTGTGGCATCCCAAGTAAAAGTGGAAAAGGATTTGCTCTTTGAAGGAATCCCGGATTCATTTCGCATTGGTCGATACCATTCCTGGGTAATAAATGAAGAAAGGCTATCCCCGGAATTGGAAGTAATTGCCCGAACATCCGATCATCAAATCATGGCTGTGAGGCATAAGCGATTTGCAGTTCGAGGGGTTCAGTTCCATCCTGAGAGTATCTTGACTGAACATGGTGTGCAAATCATCAAAAACTGGCTTGAATCCTGATAGAAGTTGAAAATTGATAAGTAAGAAGAGTATGAAAGAGATTTTGAATCAATTAATTGAGCATAAAACCCTCTCACAGGATCAAGCTCGGGAAGTTTTAAAAAATATCGCAACAGGAGGCTACAATTCAAGCCAAATTGCTGCCTTTATGACGGTGTATTTGATGCGAAGTATTACGGTGGAGGAATTGAGAGGTTTCAGGGAGGCGATGTTGGAGTTATGTATTCCTGTAGAGATTTCAGAATACGATGCCATGGATCTTTGTGGAACAGGAGGTGATGGCAAGGATACCTTCAATATTTCTACCCTTTCTTCTTTTATCGTGGCGGGAGCCGGTCAAAATGTAGCCAAGCATGGAAATACTGGCGTTTCTTCGATTTGTGGGTCCTCTAATTTATTGGCCTATTTTGGATATGAATTCACCAATAATATTGATGAAATCCGCCGATCCTTGGATGAAGCAGGAATTTGCTTTTTGCATGCTCCGTTATTTCACCCAGCTATGAAAAATGTAGCTCCAGTACGAAAAGAACTGGGGGTCAAAACCTTTTTTAATATGCTTGGTCCCATGGTTAATCCGAGTTTCCCCCAAAAGCAATTGGTTGGAGTATTTAGTCTTGAATTAGCACGGTTATATGCCTATTTGTACCAAGAGTCTGATGCGAAATTCTCCATTTTGCATTCCCTTGATGGCTATGACGAGATTTCGTTGACTGGAGATTTCAAGATGATTTCCAACTCCGGTGAAAAGCTTTACAAACCCGAAAAGATTGGCCTTTCTAAGCTGGATGCATCACAAATTAAGGGTGGAGACACGGTAGAGGAATCAGCCAAGATTTTTGAATCCATTTTGAAAGGGAAAGGTACAAAAGCCCAAAATCAAGTAGTATTGGCTAATTCGGCAGCGGCATTGGTGACAGCTAATCCTTCGCTTTCTTTTGAAGAAGCCCTTGCCAAAGCCGAGGAGGTATTATTAAGTGGAAAGGCATTGGATGTCTTTAATGGATTGGTCAATCCCAAAACTTCAGTTTCGTTTAATTAAGCGTGAATTATGAATATTTTAGAAAAAATAATTGCAGATAAATACAAGGAGGTCGAGGAACGAAAAAGTTTGATTCCGGTGAAACTTTTGGAAAAAAGTATCTTTTTCGACGGTCAAGTTGTATCCATGAAAAAATATGTTCAGCATCCTGAAAAATCAGGGATTATTGCTGAATTCAAGCGAAAATCCCCTTCCAAAGGGTTGATAAATGGGAATGCTCAAGTCGAAACGGTCAGTATCGGCTATATGCAGGCAGGTGCTTCAGCACTTTCCATTTTGACCGATAAGGAATACTTCGGGGGATCCAATGAGGATTTGAAGACTGCCAGAAAATTCAATTTTTGCCCAATACTGCGAAAGGATTTTGTGGTAGATGAATACCAATTGATTGAGGCAAAGTCCATTGGTGCTGATTGTGTTCTTTTGATTGCCGCCGCATTGGAACCCGAGAAATTAAAGTCATTGGCATACTTTGCAAAAAGCCTTGGACTGGAAGTTTTGCTGGAAGTTCATGATAGTAAAGAATTGGAAAAAAGCTTGAACGATGGGGTGGATTTGGTCGGTATAAATAACCGAAACCTGAAATCATTTGAAGTTTCTCTCGATACCTCTTTGAGCCTTGTGGATCAAATCCCTTCCTCTTTTGTGAAAATTTCAGAAAGTGGAATTTCGGATCCCAATACCTTGGTGAAGCTTAAAAAGGCTGGATTTGATGGGTTTTTGATCGGTGAAAACTTTATGAAGTCCAGTCGACCTGAGCAGGCAGCCTATAATTTCATAAAGGAATACAAAAGATTACTTGGCGCTAAAGCCTTATCAAAAGCCTGATGGAAATCAAAGTTTGCGGCATGCGGGAACTAGAAAATGTTCTGGATCTGATTTCTCAGGTCAATCCAGACTGGATTGGGTTAATCTTTTACTCAAAATCCCCCCGTTATGTCCCAAATGAACTCGCCGAGGATTTAAAAAAATTAACCATCAAAAAAGTGGGGGTTTTTGTAAATGAGTCTGAGGAAGAAATTCTTCAAAAAGCCAAGAAATTTGGACTCTCTGCAATTCAACTTCATGGTAAGGAAGGAGTCGATTTAGTAAAATGCTTGTCCCAAAAAACTACTTGCGAATTGTGGAAAGTTATATCTGTAGCAAATGAAATTAATTGGAAAGATTTAGAGGGCTTTTTGCCTTATGTTAGCAAATTTCTATTTGATACCGCTAGTTCCAAACATGGGGGTACGGGGAGAAAATTTGATTGGGAGCTTTTGAAAACCTATCCCTTCAACAAAGAATTTCTTTTAAGCGGGGGATTGGATGAAGAAAGTGCTACAGAAATAAAGGCTTTGGAGAAGCAAATTCCTCAGTTAGCGGGGGTTGATCTCAATTCCAAATTTGAGGATGCTCCAGGACTGAAAAATATAGAGAAACTGAAACGATTTAAACAGAGACTTCTTTCTCAGGAAGTCAATTAATAGGAGAAGATATGATTAGAGTGGATGAAAAAGGCTTTTATGGCAAATTCGGAGGAGCCTATATTCCTGAAATGCTTCATCCGAATGTGGAGGAGCTCAGAGAAAATTATGAGGCAATCATGGAGAGTCCTGAATTTCAGAAGGAGTTTCGAATGCTTCTTAAAGACTATGTGGGAAGACCTACTCCTTTGTATTTGGCGCAGCGATTATCTGAAAAATATGGTGCTAAAATCTATTTAAAGCGGGAAGACCTTTGTCATACTGGAGCCCATAAAGTAAACAACACCATCGGTCAGATTATTCTGGCTAAGAAGTTGGGAAAGAAGCGTATCATTGCTGAAACAGGTGCTGGACAACATGGCGTAGCGACAGCGACTGTATGTGCCCTGATGGGGATGGAATGTACGGTTTACATGGGCGAATTGGATATTCAGCGGCAACGTCCAAATGTAGAGCGAATGAAAATCCTTGGAGCAAAGGTCGTTGCTGCCACCTCAGGATCCAAGACGCTAAAAGATGCCACCAATGAAGCCATGCGTCAGTGGATCAATAATCCCGTGGATACGCATTATATCATCGGTTCGGTGGTAGGTCCGCATCCTTATCCCGAGATGGTTGCCCGGTTTCAATCCGTAATTTCCGAGGAGATGAAGTGGCAATTACAGGAAAAAGAAGGTCGAGAAAATCCGGATTTAGTCATCGCTTGTGTGGGTGGTGGTTCGAATGCAGCAGGAGCATTTTATCATTATTATAACACTCCTCAAGTTCGATTGGTAGCTGCTGAAGCTGCTGGTTTGGGGGTGAGTTCGGGAAAATCTGCAGCAACAACCGTTTTGGGGACGCCTGGTATTTTGCACGGTTCCAAAACCATTCTGATGCAAACGGAAGATGGTCAAGTGGTCGAACCTCACTCCATTTCCGCTGGCTTGGATTATCCTGGAATTGGGCCGGTGCATGCCCATTTATTTGATGTTGGGCGAGCGGAATTTGTGGCTGTCGAAGATGAAGATGCAATGAAAGCTGGTATTGAATTGAGTCGATTGGAAGGAATCATTCCTGCTATCGAATCTGCCCATGCAATCCATGCTCTGAATATGATCGACTACCAAAAGGACGATGTGATTGTGATCAATCTTTCCGGTCGGGGAGACAAGGATCTGGAGACTTATATTAAATGGGGAGGATATTAAGGAAAGAAAGAAGTGTGAGGTACGAAATACGAGCTGATTTTGTACCTCAATCCAAAATCCTTTTTCAATCGCAATGAAATATCAATTTGAATTTACGAATAGATTAGGCTTCAGAATCAAAAGTTGAGATAGACCTCGTATTTCGTATTTCGTAAATCATATCTATAAATGAACCGAATACATTATTTATTTACCAACAAGCAGGAACGAGTACTCTCGATTTACTTTACAGCTGGTTTTCCCCAATTGGATGATACGCTACCGATCATGGAAGCTATCCAAGCCGGGGGTGCAGATATTATTGAAATAGGAATTCCTTATTCCGATCCGATTGCAGATGGTCCGACCATCCAGGATAGTAATAAAATTGCTTTGGAAAATGGGATGAGCATGAAAAAGCTCTTTGAGCAATTGCGTGGTTTTCGCGCAAAAATCAATCTTCCTGTTGTTCTCATGGGATATTTAAACCCTATTATCCAATTTGGAATGGAGGAATTTTGCCAAAAGTGCAAAGAAGTCGGAATTGACGGGCTAATCGTTCCCGATTTGCCCATGCAGCAATATCTAGAGGAGTATATATCTCTTTTTGAGGAATATGGGTTGGTGAATACTTTCTTGATTTCGCCTCAAACCTCAGAAAAGCGAATTCGGGAGATTGATGAA
>JABXHZ010000058.1 GCA_013373335.1 Cyclobacteriaceae bacterium
AGATGGGCATATCACGATGATGATCCGTAAGTCTCCTACCGGACGCTATATCAAAGATCCGCTTGACCCACGCCGCCTCATCATGGTAGGACAAGATCAAGTAGGTGAATACGAAATGCTCGGCCAAGAAGGGACTGACTTGGACGGTGATGGACGAATTAACGATGATGATGTAGGCTACTACGATCCAAACCGTGATTGGGGCTGGAACTGGCAGCCTGACTATATTCAACGTGGTGCTTTGCGTTATCCTTTTACTTTACCAGAAAACCGCTCGGTGATGGAGTTTGTGATGAAGCATCCCAATATTGCCGGGGCACAGAGTTACCACAATTATGGAGGGATGATTCTCCGGGGCCCAGGAGCTGAAGAAGATGTGAACACCTACAACCGAGAGGATATCCGAATCTATGATGCCATTGCCAAAAAAGGCGAAGAAATGATGCCAGGCTATCGATACCTGACTGTTTACAAGGACCTGTACTCGGTTTTTGGAGGAGAATTGGATTGGTTTTATGGAAACCGTGGGATTTTCACGTATTCGAATGAATTGATGATTTCATATCTCTACTTCCATCAAAATGCAGGCAGAGGCAATCAGGAAGAGCAACTCAAAGTAGATCAGTTGTTGACCTTCGGAGATGCTTTTGTGGATTGGGAAAGCTACGAGCATCCGCAATATGGTGAGATTGAGATTGGTGGTTTTAAGAAAACCTTTGGTCGAGCACATCCGGGATTCTTGATGGAGCAGGATGCGCACAGAAACTCAGCTTTCACCATCTATCATGCTTATCACACGCCAAAGCTTTCAGTGATGGATGTGAAAGAGGAAGATTTAGGGGGAGGACTCAAGGCCATCACCGCTACAATTTTCAATGAGAGAATGATGCCTACCCATTCTTCTCAAGACCTGAAATACAATATCGAGCGCCCTGATTATGTCTCCATTTCCGGAGCAAAAGTAGTGGCAGGCTTTGTAGTAGAGAATGAAGACTTCAAGCGATACAAGGAGCAAAAGCTTCGACCAGAGCGCATTGCGGTGGATAATATCCCCGGGATGAGTGCAGTGAAGGTTCGATGGATTGTCTCTTCTGCTTCAAACTACAGCATCACCGTAGACTCTGCTAAAGGAGGCAAAGCAAGTTGGAGCAAATAAGATTTTGATTGATTAAAATGGAATCCCCGAGTCGAATGATTCGGGGATTTTTTTTAGCTTTTACTTTCCTTTCAATGAAGACAGCATGCGAAACTTGATCCTTTTTCTCCCCTTACTCTTTCTCTCCCAAATGCTATTCGCTCAGGAAAAGCCCCTGATTGTAATTGCCTATTACTCCCAGTCGGGTCATACCGAACAACTGGCAAATGCTATTGCAAAAGGAGCAAGATCGAAGGCCGATGTTGAAGTGAAATTAGCGCCTATTTCAGAGGTGACAGAAGAGGACCTTTTGACAGCCTCCGGTATTATCCTCGGATCACCCGTTTACAATGCCAATATCGCTCCGCCTGTGCAAGAGTTTATCAATTCCTGGCCCTTTGAAGGGAGACCTTTGAAAGACAAAATTGGAGCGGTATTCAGTACAGGAGGAGGAATGTCTATCGGAGAAGAGTTGGTCATGCTCAATCTGATGCACAGCATGCTGATACATGGGATGATTTTGGTTGGAGGAGATACCGTAGAATCGGCTTTTGGTGCCTCGGCAATTACCGGGGAGGGTGATTACAAATCAGAAAAAGTAGATGAAATCTTTTTGAAAAAAGGAGAAGGACTGGGAAAACGAGTAGCTGAAACGGCGCTTCGCTTTCGTTAATTTTAGACAAAAAAATAACCCCGCCTCAGACCCAGAGCGGGGTTTTTAATAGCTAGTTGGTTCACTTTCAATTAAAGGGCAGAAAGATATTTATCAAATCCTCCCTCGGTTGTCACTCGAAAACTAATTGCAGCATTCGGTTTTTCGATGTTGTAGATTTTATGAAGACCTTGAACATCACTTACTTTCTCGCTGTGGATCAATTTGTCACCATCGTAAATGGAAACTGTAAAATCCTGTGCAGCAAGGTTGCTTACTAAAAGTCGAAACTTGTTATCCTCCATCAAAGAAACCCGTGAATAAACGGATGGCTTTTCTGAAACATAATTTTGGAAGGTAGTTGTGCGCAACACACCACTGTTATCCAAAACTTCTACTGAATAGGTACCTTTTGGAAGAGCATTCAAATCATAGCGCTTTGCGAAAGCCTCAGACTTGTTAATACGATCTCTTAATACCAATCGGTTTTCCTCGTCCATAATTTTAACAATCACGGTGCTACTTGGAGCTTCAGTCATGGCAACTGTTACTTTCGCAGCATCGGAGTGAATAATTTCTACAGATTTCTCTGTTCCTGTGGCAAAGGCTCCCGTTGCCATCCCGGCAACAAAAAGCATAGTCATAAATTTTTTCATTTTAATAATTGGTTTAATAGGTTCTAGTTTTTCTGTGTAACCCAGGAATGGCGATTCCATTCAAGGGGGTATTTTGGGCTACAGGGTCCATCGGGTCTGATGGGTTTGTCTTCAAATGACATTACAAAGGTAGCAAACGGACATAAAAATGAAAATGTTTCAATTTTTTTATTGATTTATTTCGAATTCAATAATTATAATGGGTAATAATTAAAAATAATATAATTGATTCCCGCAATCGATAGCGAAAGCCCCAAGCATCTGAAAAATCAGTGTTTTTTAAAATTTAATTCTGATATTTTTATTTAAACAAAATCATGTCATTACATCAATAATTAAATTCAGTTTTTCGCAATCGATTGTATTGAATAAAAAAATTTTCAATTTTTTTTTCAAAAACAAGGTGAATCGTTAAAGAAATGATTGTTTTTACCAAAAAGTAAAGAAGTCTGGAGCTTCTATTTCATAGATCATTCACGTCAGACACGCATACTTCCTTCCCACGCATAAGGCAAAGCCTCCCACTTAAGATTGGAAGTAAATGACGAAGTTAAAAAAGATGCAGTTTGGTATTTTCTTGATCCAAAGCCCGCTACCTCTGAGATCAAAGGATGGGTGGCCTTTTGGAAAGTAGTGAAGGCAGAAAAATAAAAAGCAGCTCCGAAAAGCTGCTTTCTAAATTAAATTCAAGAATAGGGGAGTTAATTTTTACCCTGCTTCATAGCTTCAGCCACCAGCTCCTGAGCAAACGATCCTTTAAGCTCGACAACCATCAGGTCACCTTCATCTCCTCCAACCAAAACTACCAGATCTGAAATCTTTTTGCCGCCTTTAGAATAAACGACAATTTCCCCTTCATCTGCCATCTCCATGAGTAGCTCGTAGCGCTCTTTTTCTAATCCTTTTTTAAGTGCTTTGTATTCAGCACCGCTTCGATCAGCATTTTCCGGAAGCTTGAAGAAGTTAAGTTTCTCGATGGATTTGGCTACGGTAGCCATATCATCTTCGTCCAAATCAATTTTGAAGCCTTCGGCGAAGTTCATAAAATTTCCTCCCAACTCCATGTGGAAGAAGTCCTCTTCACCCCTATATTTTTCATACAAGGCTTGTACAGATTTACTTTGTGCCTGAGCGGAAAAGATGATTCCCAAGAAGGCGATTGCAAAAAACAGCTTTTTCATAATAAATAGTTTAGTAAATAATAGTGGTTTAGTTTATTGTGGCATATTTCCTTTTCCATATTCCTCCATTCCGGGAATATTGGTCTTTTCTGCGAGCATATTCAGGTCTTCATAAGTGAAATTACCTAGCATGGAGAGCAAGGTGAATTCACCTTTATCACCGGCAAGCATGAGAAGTTCCTTCACAAGTCCGTTTTCTTCCCGCACCAAAAACTTGATGCTGGATTCCTTATCCTGAACATCCATCAGCTCTTCATATTTCTGCTTCGTCAAAGAACCATAGGCTTCATTGTACATTTTCATTCCATCAACCTCATCAGAAGATAGGATTCGAATGCCTTTGATTTTTTGGATTAATGCTCCCAGTTCCTGAGAGTCGGCTTCCTCGGCATTGTTTTTCAGAAAACCTCCAGCCATCTGCATCATTTTAGGTGAAATGTACACTCGGCTAAAACGATCATCTTCCATATAATTGGAAAAGAATCGTTGGATCGCATCATCCTGAGCGAGTACTTGAAATACTGCCATCAGGACAAATACAGGGATTAATACTATCTTTTTCATATGCTTATTTTTCTTGATTTTCAAACAAAGAGTTTGTCGTATTGAGGTATTTTAATTCATTCATTTTTTGCATTTGGCTTTGACCTTCTGAGAACTTGTCCTGGATTAGCGACAAGGCCGCTACTACTTCCCGGTAAGCCTCTTCCTGCTGCTGCCGTTCGTAAGCCTGCCAACTTGAATAAGAGCCAATCAGGATAAGAATGGATGCTGCCCAACCCAACCAAGAGAAATTCCGGGACTTTCCTTTACTCGGGATTTTTAAACCGACAGGTTCTTCCAAAGCAAAATCTTGAAGAGAAAGAAACCATTCCTTTTCTGTTTCATAGCCTTCTGCTTTTGAAAGCAAATCCCGCAACTCAGCTTCCTCAGCTAAAGTGGATTCTGCATCCCAATATTTTTCAAGTAACTCTTCGATTCTCTTGTTCATGACTTGGTTTCTTGATTGGCAAATTCCTCTCTGAGCTTTTTCCGGGCCCTGTGAAGATTAACTTTAACTTGCTCGATCGATATCTCCAGATATTCCGCTACCTCCTCGTAGGTTAGTCCTTCAACTTCCCGAAGCTGAAAGATTTGTCGTTGCTTTTCAGGAAGACGGTGAACTAACTGGAGAATCTTCGGGATCTTGGAATCGCTTCGCTCTGGTTCCGGATTTATAAGCCTCGCTTCTCCATTCTCATCTAAGGACACCATGCGCCCAGTTTTCCGAAAGTGCATCAAAGCCTCATTTTTTAAGCTTGTGATCAACCAACCTGTCAAATTGGGATGCTGCTGCAGTTCATCTTCTTTACGAAAGGATTTTTCAAATACATTTTGAAGAATGTCTTCAGCCAAAGCCCGGTCTTTCACCCAGAGAAAAGCCATCCGGAATAGCTTCCCTCGCAAAGGCCAAATATTTCCTTCGAAAAATGAATTCATTTGTGTAGGTGATGCGGGTCTTTTTCAAATGTTACACTTTTTGGTAAAAAATTTTTCCTTCTCTCCGATAATTCAAGAATCCGCTAACAGAAGTGTACTTTCTAGGGTTAATTGAGTAGTCACAGGCTACATTTTAGATTTATTTTAAATTAAGTCTAAAAAATAGTATGCATGCAGACTATTTCTTACTTTGCATCCATGATTGATTGGGTAGAAAATATCACGAATCTGAAGCGAGAGGGCATAAAAAAGCCCCAAATTGCTTTGGGGCTGGTGGTGATGAGTGGACTCGAACCACCGACTCACGGATTTTCAGTCCGATGCTCTACCAGCTGAGCTACATCACCTTTTGATAAAGTGATGCAAATGTAGGTATTTGTGATTTTGATACAAATCATTCAGATAAAAAAATATTAAAAAGAGTTTTCACAATTCATTAATTGCATCAAAATGAGCTTTTTACCTCAAGTAGCATTTTTGATCATTTTAGCGGTAGCTGTATTCATTTTG
>JABXHZ010000111.1 GCA_013373335.1 Cyclobacteriaceae bacterium
AAACTTTGCCAAACTTTGGAAAATGCCAAGATGATTGAGGTGTGTTCCACTATTTTACCACAACTAGCGATTCCCTTGATTATGAAACACCCCGAGTATATTCGTTACCGGGAAAATGCCAATGAAGAGATTGGAAAACGAAGTCAATGGATGGCTGAGATTTTGGGGAAAATTCCGGGAATTAAGTTTAATCCTACACAGGGTGCTTTTTACAATACGATTGTATTTGAGGAAGGGGTATTGAATCCCAATCAAAGTTTACCCATTTCAGATTCCCGATTAAAAACCTTGGTAGAAGGATGGGTTTCCGATAGGGAAATGCCATTGGATAAACGGTTTGTTTATTATTTGTTGGGATCCCAGCAAATTTGCGTAGTTCCGATATCTTCGTTTTGTTCAGATTTAAGAGGATTTCGAGTCACTTTATTAGAAGAGGAAGAGAAGGTTTTCAAGAATACATTCGAGCGATTGGGAAATGCGATTACTGATTATCTTCAGTCCTAATTGAAGAAGAGATAGGATTGGTTGTGTTCTCGAATCTTTAGGTTAGGAAGAGGTTTGGTTTCTTCTTCAGGGATAGAGATATCCTCTAATGGGACTAGTTCAGGTTGTCCGGCATTTACCCAGGCCGTAAACCAAAAGTCGGCGATCATTTTGATGGATTTTCGCATCTGTCTTTCAACCATTCTGTCCAAGGCACTGGCATAAGCTTCGGTGAATTCCTGAGAATAAACCCGGGTTGTCAAGCCGTTTCGTTCTTCAAAGCTATATTTCTGGTCATCAGGAAATTGTTGACTTAGCTCGCGTTCCAACCTCAAGACACTATCCACCTTGCTATGGGCTTCTTCCACTGCTTTCCAGATGGCCTGTTGAGGTTTTTCTATGTATTCGGCTTTTCCAACCCAAAGAGAAAAGTTTTGCGAAAGCATTTCGGGAATCCGGCTTTCCCAAAATCCATGGATTCCTTCCTGACCGCTAAGTTGCCCATTGTAATTCTGTGTGGTATGCAGTGGGACATTTAGATCGCCCAAATAATGTCCCAAATCAGCCGAAAGTCGGAGAATAGCTTGAGGATTCTTTTTTTCGAATGCCTGCGTTAAATTCAGAAAAGTAAAGTAAGCTGCCCAGGGACCGATTCCGTGGGCCCGAAGACTGTCTTCCCCGAATTTTTCTACCGCCTCATTCCAAAAAGTTGGCAGGATCAAGAGCGCAGAGTCTCCATAATAGTCCAAATCGATGTAATGTTTTTCAGCTTCTCCAAGTACTGCATATCTCCGTCGGTCTGGATTGACTGCCTTTTCTGTAATGAATTGAATATTAGGCTTGAAGAAACTGATTAGTTCGGGAGGAAGGGAGTATACAGCTACCCGGTTGATCAGCTGATGAGCAAAAAATCCCCAAGGAGCTGTGTGCCATCCTTTTAAAATGAGGGAAAAAATAAAGATCATAAAAAATTTCATTTTTAAAAATAAACAGAATTTACAAGCAGAAAAACTTCAAAAAGCCTTTATCTTTGTCGGAAATTAATTCATTGAGTAGAATTTCCGATTTCTAAACTTGGAGTTTTGAACAGGTAAATAATAAAATCCTTTGGCGGAAATAATTATTTACCGTAAATTTGCACTCCAATTCGGTTAGGGGATCGTAAAGAAATTTATTAAAATTAAGATATGGCAAATCACAAATCAGCTCTAAAGAGAATTCGTGCCAACGAAGCGAAGCGTTTGAGAAACAGATATCAAGCCAAAACTACCAGAACTTTCATCAAGCGATTGAAGGCAGCTAAGGATAAGGCTGAAGCACAGGAGCTTTATAAAAAAGTATCCTCTATGCTAGACAAATTGGCGAAGAAGAATATCATTCACAAGAACAACGCAAGCAACAAAAAATCTAAGCTGGCAAAGTTTGTCAATGCACTTGGCTAATTTTAACAGCATTCTAATTTAAAACCCCGCATGTCGGGGTTTTTTTATTTTTCTATTTATCAGTATTTTTAGTTTCAATAAATTTTTTAAGTATGGATTTTTCTACATCAATTAAAATTTCTCAATTATCGGAGGAGGATAGACCCCGTGAAAAGCTATTGCTTAAAGGTAAGACAGCTTTGACAGACGCAGAATTGATTGCAATCCTCATTGGTTCAGGAACACCTTCTCTCAGTGCTGTTGATCTTTCCCGGCATATACTGGCTTCTGTCAATCATGATTTGGCAGCATTGGCACGACTGAGCGTTCAGGATTTAAAGAAATTTAAAGGTATAGGGGAGGCTAAGGCAATCAGTATTGTCAGTGCTTTGGAGCTTGGGCGACGAAGAAAAGAACTTGAGCCAAGAAAACGGGTCAAAATCTCCAGTTCGCGGGATGTCTACGAGTTAATGAAGCCTGAACTTTTCGATGAGGTAGTAGAGCATTTCTATCTCGTTCTGCTTACTCGATCCAATCATGTGATTCGAAAAGAACGTATCTCCCAAGGAGGAACAGCAGGAACAGTGGTAGATGCGAAGTTGGTTTTCAAAGCGGCTTTGGACCATCAGGCCCAATCCCTGATTCTTGTTCATAATCATCCAAGCGGTACTCTTAGTCCCTCCGAACAGGATAAACGATTGACCAAGCGATTGACTGAAATAGGTCGGGCAATGGATTTACCGATATTGGATCATGTAATTTTTACAGATATGGGCTATTTTAGCTTCGCCGATGAAGGGATTCTGTAAAACATGAAAACAAACCATATTCTGATCATTTTTGTATCTGTAGTCGTTCTAGCTGCAGTGATTTATACATTAACTTCCGCTGAAGACCCTGAAACCTATATTGAAAAAATTGAAGGTGAGCGGGAGCGACAATATAAATTTATCCGCTACAATATTGAATCGCCCTTGACGGAAGAACAGAAGCGAGACTTTAAAGAATTGACCTTTTATCCCATTGACCCCAACTACAAAGTCAAAGCTCGCCTAATTCCAAATGAAGAGAAAAAGGTTCGGGAAGTTCCCTTGACAGATGGTTCCAAAGAGCGGTATATCGAACATTCCTTTGCTGAGTTCGAATTAGGAGGGCAAACCAATCGTTTATTGTTATTGCAAGCCATTGATGAGACGGATATGCGAAATTTCTTCCTTGCTTTTGCGGATGAGACGAGTGGTCGGGAAACCTACGGGGGTGGGCGCTATATCAATGCACGTCAAGATGGTAAAACAAGTATCACCATTGATTTTAACTTGGCCTACAATCCCTACTGTGCCTACAATCCGGATTATGCCTGCCCTATTCCACCAAGGGAAAATATTTTGAAAATCCCGATCGAAGCAGGAGAGAAAAATTACAAGTAATGAGTTTCGGCCTAGTTTAAATCCTTTAAATTTGTGGTCATTTACTTTGAAAATCGGGGTTTTCTAACCCTTTTTCTTTATTGAATCCCGTGCTTGATGCACTGAAATTCAGATTTTATGAAAATTTCAATCAATCGATTAAAAAAATACATTGCCCTAACAGAGTCACCTGAGGAAATTGCAAGTCTTCTTACCCAATCCGGATTGGAAGTGGAAGGGATTGAGGAATTTATTTCCATTCCTGGAGGCTTGGAAGGAATTGTCATTGGAGAGGTGTTGACTTGTGAAAAGCACCCAGATGCGGATAAGTTAAGTGTTACCACGGTCAATATTGGGACGGGCGCCCCTTCTCACATTGTTTGTGGTGCTCCCAATGTGGCAGCAGGGCAAAAAGTGTTGGTTGCTACAGTTGGTTCAACCTTGTATCCTTCAGAAGGGCAACCTTTTACTATCAAGAAAGCCAAAATTAGAGGTCAGGTATCCGAAGGAATGATCTGTGCGGAGGACGAGTTGGGATTGGGAAGCAGTCACGATGGGATCATGGTTTTAGATACGGATTTGCCTAATGGAACTCCTGCCTCTCAGATTTTTCCGGTAACAAAAGATTATGTCTTGGAGATCGGTCTGACACCAAATCGAGCGGATGCAGCTTCTCATTTGGGAGTTGCGCGGGATTTGAAGGCTTTATTGGGGCGGGAATTGTGTTTGGATCGCGAACCCGAAATTGAGGTTGAAACATCCGGTCCTGGAATTTCTGTAAAAGTTGAAGATTCGGCTGATTGCCCTCGCTATGCTGGGATTACGATTACCAATTTGAAGGTTGGTCCATCTCCCCAATGGCTTCAGGATTTCTTGCGTGCTTTGGACATGGAGCCCATCAATAATGTCGTGGACATTACCAATTTTATTCTCCATGATTTAGGGCAGCCCTTGCATGCTTTTGATGCGGATAAAATTTCTGGAGGTAAAGTAATTGTCAAAAAGCTCCCTAAAGATACCAAGTTTACCACCTTGGATGAAAAGGAGCGAAAACTTACCGGTGAGGAATTGATGATTTGCGATGAACAGGGAGGAATGTGTATTGGAGGAATATTTGGAGGTATCGGATCTGGAGTGACGGATCAGACGACTTCCATTTTCTTGGAATCCGCTTATTTCTCTCCAGATGTAATTCGGAAAGGAGCCCAAAATCATGGCTTGAAAACCGATGCGTCATTCCGATTTGAGCGGGGCACTGATCCCAATATGCCAGTTTATGCCTTGAAGCAGGCAGTTAAATTACTTCAGGAGATTGCAGGAGGGAAGGTTTGTTCGGAGATTACTGATCAATATCCGAATCCTATTGCAGACTTCGAAGTGGAGGTGACCTATGGGCATATCAACCGGCTGATTGGGAAGAAAATCGAACCAGCCCAGGTCAAGACAATCCTGGAAGGATTGGATATCCAATTAAAAAACGAAACAGCAGAAGGATTTACAGCGATCGTTAAGCCTTATCGAGTAGATGTTACCCGTGAGGCAGATATCATTGAAGAAGTTCTCCGGATTTACGGTTTTCAACAGGTAGAACTTTCTGAAAATCTAAAAACAGATTATTTGGCTGAGCATCCGGTCAAGGATCTAAATAAATTGCAATATCGGCTTTCGGAAATTCTAGGGGCACAGGGCTATCATGAGATTATCACTAATAGCTTAACGAAGCCACTTTATGCTGAGAAATCAGCTTTCTTGGACCCATCGCTGAATGTTGAGATTTATAACAAGCTCAGTGAGGATTTGGGCGTTATGCGTCAGAGTTTGCTTTTCAGCGGATTGGAAGTTTTGGCTCATAACATCAACCGACGTCAGACAGATTTGAAATTGTTTGAGTTTGGAACGGTGTATCAAAAATCTAACGATGGATATCAGGAAGGTCGTCGATTGGCAATTTTCCATTCGGGAAATCGTTCTGCAGAAAGCTGGATTGAACCTTCCAAACCTTTTGGATTTGCTGATTTGTACGCTACGGTAGAAAAGGTTTTGCAAAAGCTAAACCTTGAAGTTAGTGAAGTCCAAATGATGGAAGAATCCCCGTTTAATTATGGACTTCGGTTGATGCTCGGTCAAAAAGAACTTGGTATTGTAGGGCTAGTAGATGACTCGCTTCTAAAACTTGCAGAAGTTCGTCAGGAAGTTTGGTATGCGGATTTGGATTGGGATCTGCTTTGCAAAAAAGCATCAGGTCTCAAGAAGTATCAGGAAATCTCCAAATTCCCTGAAGTAAGGCGGGATCTTTCCCTAGTATTAGATAAATCCGTAAGCTATGATCAGGTGAAACAAGTGGCTGAAAAAGCTGGCGGGAAACTTCTTCAGCGCATTGGAGTGTTTGATGTTTATCAAGGTGATAAAATCGAAGCAGGTAAAAAAGCATATGCCTTGAGTTTCCACTTGCAGGATCAGGAAAAAACCCTGACCGACAAGGTAATTGACAAAACAATGCATAAATTGATGGAGGCTTTCCAAAATGAAGTTGGAGCCGTCATTAGAAGTTAAAAATGATTCACGAGGAACTGCAAAAACTGGAAAAACTGGCAAGACAGGCTACCCTTAAGCTTGCTGAAATGTCCGATGAGAATCGTCAGTTGAAAGAAAAATTGGCTCAACTGGAAGTCGATTTGAATCAGAAAGAGCAGGTCATCGAGGATTTTAAAAATAAGATTAAAATTAGTAACATTGTGGATAACCGAACGGTGAATCCAGAGGATTCGGCCGAAATGAGTGAATTAATCAATAATTATATACAACAGATTGATCAACTGATCACCTATTTATCTGAATAAATGGAGACACTTGCCATACGCATCAAAATCGGTGACCGGGAATACCCTATGCGGGTAAAAGCGGAAGACGAAGCCAAAATCCGGCATGCAGGCAAGCTGATAAATGAGAAGCTAAGGAAATATAAGGCGGAGTTTGGACTAGATGATAATCAAGATTTGCTGGCAATGGTAGCTTTTGACTGTATGGTGGAGTCACTGGAAACCAATGAGGTAAATACAGAAGATAGCGAACACATTCGTAACAGTTTAGCCCAAATCAATTCCCTGCTTTCTAATGCCTTATAATTATTGAATTCCCACTGATTTTCCGAATTTTTAGGATTCCCTACAGGTCATAATAAATACCAAAATACCTATGGGAGAAGTGTTATATATCATCCTGGCCGGCCTGGTGGGTCTCGGTGCAGGAGCTGCGCTAGCAAGCGTTCTGATAAAAAATAAGCATAGCAAATTAGAGGAAGAGACCAAAGACAAGGTTAAATCCATGTTGCGGGAGGCGGAAATTTCTGCAGAGTCAATCAAAAAAGACAAAATACTCGAGGCCAAAGAGAAATACCTGAAACTGAAGGCTGAGTTTGATGAGGAAGTTTCCAACAAAAAAAATATCCTCATTACCAATGAAAACAAACTGAAACAGCGGGAGCAACAGCTATCCAAAGAGCTTGAGCAAGTGAAGCGAAAAGAAGCTGAACTCGATAGCAAAAAAGAAAACCTCGAAGCCCAGATGCATGCTGTGAAAGTCAAGAAAGATGAGTTGGATCGGGTGACTAATCAGCGAATTGCTGATTTGGAAAAAATCGCTGGATTAACTCGCGAAGAAGCACGGGATCAATTGGTGCAGATGCTCACGGATGAAGCACAAAGTAAAGCTTCTTCTCGAATCAAGGATATCTTGGATGAGGCTAAACTTTCCGCAACAAAACAAGCGAAAAAGATTGTATTGGATACCATTCAGCGAACTGCTACGGAGCATGCCATTGAAAACTGCGTCTCTGTATTCAATATTGAAAGTGACGATATCAAGGGTAAAATCATCGGTCGTGAAGGTCGAAATATCCGTGCTCTTGAAGCTGCTACCGGAGTAGAAATTATCGTAGATGACACACCTGAAGCGATCATCATTTCTGGCTTTGATCCGGTGAGAAGAGAAATCGCCCGTCTTTCACTACATCGGTTGGTTCAGGACGGACGTATTCACCCTGCCCGTATCGAGGAAGTAGTATCCAAAACTGAGAAAAACATCGAAGAAGAAATTGTCGAAATAGGTGAGCGAACCTGTATTGACTTGGGAGTCCATGGATTGCATCCTGAACTTATCAAAATGGTCGGTAGAATGCGTTTCCGATCTTCATATGGTCAGAACTTGTTGCAGCACTCAAAAGAAACCGCAAAGTTGGCGGCCATCATGGCAGCTGAAATGGGACTGAATGCCAAGCTTGCCAAACGTGCGGGATTGTTGCATGACATTGGAAAAGTATGGCATGAAGAGCAGGAATTGCCGCATGCGATTTTGGGTATGGAATTGGCCAAGCGATACAAGGAACATCCGGAGGTTTGTAATGCAATCGGCGCCCACCACGATGAGATCGAGATGACTTCTATGATTTCTCCAATCGTTCAGGCATCTGATGCTATTTCAGGTTCCAGACCTGGAGCTCGTAGGGAAATAATGGACAGCTACATTAAGCGACTCAAAGAGCTTGAAGAGTTGGCTTTAAGTTTTGATGGAGTTAACAAATGCTTTGCGATGCAAGCTGGTCGTGAATTACGGGTTTTGGTAGACGCTGAAAATGTAGACGATCAAACAGCAAGCAAGCTTTCCTTTGATATTTCCCAAAAAATCGAAAAGGAAATGCAGTACCCAGGGCAAATAAAGATCACGGTAATTCGAGAAATGCGAGCCGTGAATTACGCTCGATAAAGATAAATTTGAAAGGTAGTTGGTTCCCAGCTACCTTTTTTTCTGATTATGATTTTAATCCAAATTCTAAGCCTGGTCACTGAAGGACTTTGGAAGACTTGGCGAGCAATTTTTCATTATCGCCTTTCAAAAGATGAGGTTGATGTATTAACCAAATATTTCCCTTATTTCTCCCAACTTAGGCCCATTCATCAGAAGGAGTTTAAGCAACGACTCGAATTTCTTTTGACCGAAAAGAAATTTTTTGCTAGGGGAAATCTCCAAGAAATTACCCCAGAAATGAAAGTTTTGATAGGGGCTACCATTATCCAGGTGACCTTTGGTTATTCAAATGTTCAGCTTCGCCATTTCAAGAAAATTCTGGTTTACCCCGATACTTATTTTTCCAATATTTCGAAAGCCTATCATCGAGGGGAAGTAAATCCCCGATTAGGAATTATCGTTTTATCTTGGTCTTGCTTTGCCAGAGGTTTGGCAGATCATGAAGATGGAGTGAATTTGGGAATCCATGAAGTGGCGCATGCTTTGAAATTAGAAAATCAAATTCGATATAATGGGGAAAGTGACTTTTTCAATCCAGTGATTTGGGATGAGTATCAAGGTTTGGCACAAAAAGAAGAGGAGATTATTCGATCAGGAAAGGATGATTTTTTTAGAGAAAGAGGAGGGGAGGATTCCCATGAATTTTTTGCAGTCGCTTTGGAAAACTTTTTTGAGCGGCCGGAACTATTCAAAGATCGAAAGCCACAATTGTATAAGGTCCTTGTTCGATTGCTTCAACAGGATCCAATAACCTTAAAATCCACCTAATTTTAATTCTAAACTCTCCAAAGTTTGGGTCAATTGATTTGCAAGCTCTGGGTAGACATTTAAATCTTCACCCCATAAATCTATGTTGCTTAATACTTCTTGTATCAAGGTATTTCGATCGGATATTTCCCAGGCTTTCTTGAAATAATCGGTAACATAATCAAGGTCGTTCAGGGGAAGATTTACCCCTTTGAATTTTCCTCTGTAGAATAAAAGTGTAGCAGCGAAAGCTTCCAGTAATCGGCTAGGCCACTTTCCTGTTTTTTCATGAAAGAAGAGGATAGAGGGAAGTACTCGTACTCTGAATTTTGAAATTCCATTTAAAGCAATGGATTGAAGCTCATGTCGGATGAAAGGGTTGGCGAATCGCTCTAAAACATCCTTCCCAAAATCTTCCAAATCTTGCTTATTCCCTTCTAAGGTGGGTAGGATTTCTTCAAACAATAAAGCTTTCAACCAGATTTTCATTTCAGGATCCTCCACACAATCCCTAACCGTTCTGAAACCCTGTAAAAAAGCAAAAGGGACTAAGGCTGTATGAGCCCCATTTAGGATTCGGACCTTCCGGGTTCGGTATGGATTCAAGTCTTTTACAAATTTCACATTCAATCCCGCCTTGTCTAAAGGGAAAACGTTCGGCAGCCAATTTGGACCATCAATCGCCCAAAAGTGAAAGGGCTCGCACATGACCAATAATTCATCTTCAAAGTGGAGTCTAGATGCAACCTTGGAATAATTATCTCTTGGAAAACCGGGTACAATTCGATCCACGAGAGTGTCGCAAAATGTGCAGCATTGATCCAGCCAGAATGAAAATCCCTCTTCCAATTTCCAAATAGCCGCATACCATTGCATACATCTCTTTAATTCCTGACCATTCCTTTCGACGAGTTCGCAGGGCAAAAAAATCAAGCCTTTTTGTAAGTCTCCTTTGAAATGGAGGTAGCGATGATAAAGAAATCGGGTGATTTTGCCAGGAAATGATTTAGGGATTATACCCAAATTTTTATCCTCCAATCTGGTTTCAATTCCCGCTTCCGTAGTATTAGAAATGACAAATTGAAGGTCCGGGTTTTCAGCAATTTGAAGAAAACCTTCAAAGTCTTGGTGAATGCAGGAATAATTCGAAATACATGTAATTTCTTTTACTTGATCGATTTCCTTCCCATTTGAAAAACCTGCTTCCCAAACATGAAAGCGGTTGTTCTGCCGAAGCATTCGAGGGTCTTCCTCTTTGGAATGGATTTGAACACTATAAATGTTTCCGTGGAAAACGCCTTTTTCTTGGGCTACCTGGACCATCCAGTCCACAAAACCTCGCAGGAAATTTCCGTTTCCAATCTGAAGAATTTGTATGGTATTATCGGATGACATCTTTGAATTAGAGGGATACACCACGCTTCCAAGGAATAAAGTCATCCTGTCCTAAATCCATGGCTTTCGTGGATTTTTTTCCGCTGGCTATCAAAATGATTTCTTCTAATAATTCTTTTCCCATTTCTTCTATCGTTTTGTCCCCGGAAATTACCG
This sequence comes from Cyclobacteriaceae bacterium, assembly GCA_013373335.1. Taxonomy (GTDB): domain Bacteria; phylum Bacteroidota; class Bacteroidia; order Cytophagales; family Cyclobacteriaceae; genus Algoriphagus. The sequence continues at coordinate 10,412 of JABXHZ010000111.1, forward strand.
CTCCCGAGTCAAAATCTATTATGTCCGGCATTCGCTTAGCCAGTTGCTGATTGGTTGAAACTTTTATGACTGGAGTAATAGGATTCCCCGTGGGGGTTCCCAATCCGGTTGTGAAAAGGATAATATTGCATCCTGAACCCGCCATGGCAGTTGTACTTTCAACATCATTTCCAGGAGTGCAAAGGAGCGAAAGGCCAGGCTTCTTTACATATTCTCCGTAATCCAAAACATCAGTGACAGGCGAGGTTCCTCCTTTTTTGGCGGCACCGCAGGATTTGATGGCATCTGTGATTAAACCATCCTTGATATTTCCTGGTGAGGGATTCATATCAAATCCTGAACCCACTTTTTCAGCAGCATAGGCATAGGCTCGCATCAATTCGGTAAATCGGGAGGCTGTTTGATCATCTACGCAACGATCAATGAGGTTCTGTTCGACACCGCAAAGTTCTGGGAATTCAGAAAGGACTGCTTTTCCTCCAAAACCGACAACCAGATCAGAGACATGCCCGAGAACCGGGTTGGCAGAAATCCCGGAAAAACCATCCGAACCACCGCATTCCAAGCCAATGCATAATTTACTGAGAGGTGCAGGCTTCCTTTCCGATTGATTGGCTTCAGACAAAGCCCAAAAAGTTTTTTCAATGGCTTTAGCCAACAATTCTGACTCTGTACCCTCCTTTTGCTGTTCAAAGATGAACAAAGGCTTATCAAAATTTGGGTTGAATTGGTTTAGTTTTTCTTTCAAAATGGCTGCTTGGGCATGCTGACACCCCAAACTTAGGACGGTAGCGCCTGCTACATTTGGGTTATGAATATAACCCGCCAATAAGGCACACAAGGCTTCGGCATCCTGGCGCGTTCCTCCACACCCCCCTTGATGAGTTAGGAATTTTATTCCATCAACATGGGGGAATAATCGCTGGCTTTTAATTGTTGAAAAAGTCTCGAAGGTAAATTCTGTTTCCTTTTTTCCACCTTGATATTGCTGCCTAAGCCCCTGAACTAGTTTTTTGAAGGGGTTGGGTTTGGCATAGCCCAATTCTTCCGAAAAAGCATTTCGTATTACCTCTACGTTTCTGTTTTCACAAAAAACCAAGGGAATGACTAACCAATAATTTGCGGTACCAACTTGTCCATCGGATCGATGAAAGCCATCAAACGTCTTATCTTTAAATCGATCCAAGGAAGGAGGATTCCAGGTGTAGTTAGTTTTTTTTCTTCCATATTGAGCACTGTCATGTTTGATGTTTTGAGTAGTCAGGAGACCTCCTTTTTGAATAGGCTTGGTCACTTTTCCTACCAAAACTCCATACATGATCACCGAGTTTCCGATTTCCAAGTCTTTCAAAGCAAACTTATGTTTTGCAGGAATATCCTCCTGAAGTAGAATCATCCCATCTTTCATTTCAATTGATTCTCCCTTTTCAAGATCTTGAAGGGCAACTTGGACATTGTCTGAAGGATCAATCTGCAAACTTTTTATTTTCATTTTCTGCTTGGTTCGGATAAAATGGTAAAGCAAGATAGAAGGCTTTTGAGAAAAATGAAGTATGGTGGCCGTAGGTTCAGAGGTACTTTTTTGTTGGATCAATTTTGAGGATGAAGATTGAAAATGAAGCAAACGGCAAATCAGTTATATAATTCTTCTGCCAATAGTCTCCTAAAAAGTGTATTATTGTTTGGTAAGTAAAAATCTACTCATGCTGGCTAGAAAAGCGTTTTGGATTCTTCTGTTTTCGTTTGCCTTAGGGGTTTCCTGTAGTGGGCCTTCCAATGTACGGGTGATCAAAATGGGGCATGCTTTGGTTCCGTCGCACCCTGTTCATGAAGCGATGCTTTTTTTAGCTCAGCGTGTGGAGAAAAAATCTGCGGGGAAATTAAAGATCAAAGTTTACCCCAATCAACAATTAGGTACAGAAAGGGAGTTGGTGGAGCTACTGCAAATTGGGAGCTTGGGAATGACCAAAGTTTCCTCAGCAGCTTTGGAAGGCTTTGCCCCCATGATGCAGGTCTTAGGTGTGCCTTTTTTATTTCGCGATGATGACCATTTGAATAAAGTGCTTCGGGGTGAGATTGGAAAAAAACTCCTTTTGGGTGGAGAAAAGTACTGGTTAAGAGGGCTTTGTTATTATGATGCTGGTAAGCGAAGTTTTTATTCTAAAGAAAAACCAATTGAGAGTCCTGAGGATTTGAAGGGGCTAAAAGTGCGCGTCATGGAATCCAATATGGCCACTAATATGGTTCGAGCAATGGGAGGTTCGCCTACTCCCGTAGCCTATGGAGAATTATATACGGCACTTCAGCAGGGAATTGTGGATGGAGCCGAAAACAATCCCCCTAGCCTTTACACCTCTAAGCATTATGAAGTTTGTCGCTATTACTCATTGGATGAGCATACAGCTTTGCCGGATGTAGTAATAGTCAGCACCAAAGTCTGGAATAGCTTGAGTTCTCAGGAGCAAATTTGGCTTCAGGAAGCGGCAGACGAATCGGCAGAATATCAGTATAAACTTTGGGCAGCTTCCACCAAGAACTCGCTCGAGGAATTGGAAAAGGCGGGAGTGATCATTTCCTACCCCGACAAAGAACCATTCCGAAAGGCTGTGAGCTCAATGTATGAATCCTTAAAAGAGGAACAGCCTGAAATCTATGCAATCATTCAAGAAATTCAGGAAATCCAATGAGTCAGTTGTTTTCTTTAAAATGGAAAAGTCAAATTGATCGAACCATAGCTTCCGCTTTGGTAGGCTTGATGGCTTTAATGGTAGTCAATGTGACTTGGCAAGTTGTGTCAAGGTATGTCTTTCAGAATCCTAGTTCTTTTACGGATGAACTTGCACGATACATGTTGATTTGGGTGGGAATGCTGGGAGCAGCGTATGTTGCTGGGAAGGATCAGCATTTAGCGATTGATATTGTTTTAAGTAAAATGACCGGGTCTCAAGTCCGAAATACCAAAATCTTGATTCATCTTTTTGTGTTGCTTTTTGCCTTAGCAGCGATGGTAATTGGAGGAAGCAACCTGGTTTATATCACTTTTACACTTGGACAAACTTCTGCGGCCTTGAAAATTCCTTTGGCCTATGTATATGCGATCATTCCTTTCAGTGGGCTTTTGGTTATTTATTACCAAGCTTTGGCGATTTATCAATTGAAAACCTTCCAAAAGACATTCTGAAATGGAGACATTAAGCATTTTGGTTCTGGTTATTTCTTTTTTGTTCTTTTTGGGAATTGGTGTGCCGGTAGCTTGGAGTTTGGGGCTATCTAGTTTGCTGACACTTTTGGTGACAGTTTCAGCCTTACCCGCAGCTACTACTATCGCACAGCGTATGGGGACAGGCTTGGACAGTTTTTCCTTATTGGCAATTCCCTTTTTCATTTTAGCAGGTGAGTTGATGAATCGGGGTGGAATTGCCAACCGCTTAATTGAATTTGCCAAAGCACTCACGGGAAGATTGCCTGGTGGGCTCCTTCATGTTAATGTGATTGCTGCGATGTTGATGGGGGCAATTGCTGGATCGGCAGTCGCAGCGGCCTCCTCCATGGGGGGGATCCTAGGAAAAAGAATGGAAAAGGAAGGCTATCCGAAGGAACTCGGAGCAGCTGTGAACATCACATCCTCGACTACGGGTTTGATTATCCCGCCTTCCAATGTGCTCATTGTTTATTCTTTAGCTTCCGGAGGAGTTTCAGTGGCTGCTTTGTTTGTAGCAGGATATTTACCCGGGCTTTTGGTAGGTTTAATGCTGATGATCACGGCAGCTATTCTGGTGAAAATCAAAGGACTTCCCTCAGGTGAAGCTTCTTCATTTGGACACCTAATTAAGACCTTTTGGAAAGCCATACCCAGCTTGTTTCTCTTGATTGTGGTGATTGGAGGGATTGTGGCCGGAATATTTACTGCTACTGAAGCTTCTGCTATTGCAGTATTGTATGCCTTGGGACTTTCTATGATCTATAGAGAGCTAAAGTTTTCTCAGCTCCCCTCAGTTTTGTTAAAATCTGCAGAAACTACTGCTGTGGTCATGTTGCTAATCGCTACCTCCATGGCCATGTCCTGGGTAATGTCCGCAGAGGAAATCCCTCAACAAATAGCAAATTCTCTACTTTCATTGAGCGATAATATCGTGATCATTTTGATCATGATTAATTTGATTCTCCTATTTGTGGGGGTGTTTATGGATATGACTCCCGCGGTATTAATCTTCACGCCGATTTTTCTTCCCGTGGTGACAAAGCTAGGAGTGGATCCGGTTCATTTTGGGATTATGATGGTCCTCAATCTTTGTATCGGCCTCTGTACTCCACCTGTAGGTTCTATCCTATTTATCGGTGTAGGAGTGGCGCAAACCAGTATTCAAAAAGTTCTCAAACCCTTGCTTCCATTCTTCTTTGCTATGATTCTGGCCTTGGTTTTAATCATGTTATTTCCTCAAATCAGTCTTTGGCTACCCAGCCTATTTGGGGTGTAAAAAAAGAGGACTTTTCGAAAAGTCCTCTTTTTATGCTTTAGTTCGATCCCATTACTTTTTTAATAAAGGCAAC